>CAZEKE010000074.1:0-2891 GCA_964512815.1 uncultured Acidiferrobacteraceae bacterium | reverse complement strand
TTCGGGTCAAGCGTTATGAACTCATCACCGACAGTTGCGGCGCCGGCCAGTACCGCGGCGGCATGGCGATTCGCCGCGACTTCGAGTTCCCCTACGCTGAATGCTCCTGGACCGTCTTGTCAGATGGCCGCAAGTTTGCTCCGTGGGGCCTTATGGGTGGTCAGGAAGGAGCTTGTGCGAAGTTCATCTTCGACCCGGAAGGTGAACACCGTGACCTGCCTTCAAAATGCACTGTTGAAGTCCCCAAGGGCGGCTGCGTGCGGGTCGAGACTCCAGGCGCGGGCGGCTTTGGCGAGCCCCTGAAACGCGACAGGACTGCGGTCCATAAAGACTTGCGGGATGATAAGATCAGCGCAGACGCTGCACGTCAGGACTACGGACTCGATATCCCAGTCTGAGAACGATATTGATCAGTCGTTATTCTTAGCGGCCAACTGATTCTTGTAGATCACGCCGTCCTTCATGACCAGCTTCAGATACTCGTCCGGCTGCTGAAGAACTCCCAGATCCTCCAGCGGATTGCCTGCAAGGGCAATCAAATCGGCGCGTTTGCCAGGGCTCAGATCACCGATCTCTTCCGTTAGATTGAACAACTCGGCAGCTGTCACGGTGGCCGAGGCAATCACTTCCGAGGGAGACTGAAAAGCACTCCGAATAGCGAATTCCAGCAGCTGGTGCCGATGCATCGGGCCCAGAAGATCGGTTCCGTATACCATCTTAACGCCTCTGGAATGTGCGTGCGCGTGAGTTGCTTTTCCCGCATCGACTACCTCGAACACCTTGTCGCACATTTCCTTGGGCATTCCGCCGGCAACCCCTTCGGTTCCTAGGACTTCGTGAGTGGACATGGTCGGCACCAGAAAAGCATCTTTTTCGAGCAGCAGATCAATCGTCGAGTCATCAATCAGATTGCCGTGCTCGATGGACCGCACACCTTGTTCAAGGGCCCGGTTAGCCGCACGCGCTGTGTAAACATGAGCGGCAACATACGTCTCGGCAGCTTCGGCTTCCTGAACCGCTGCTGAAATTTCCTCCTCAGAGAACTGCGTGTTACCGATCCGGTCGGTTGGAGAGGCGACCCCACCTGCAGCCATGATTTTGATGAAGTGGGCACCTTTGCGAATCTCGTCGCGGCAGGCCCGCCGGACTTCTGAAACCCCATCCGCGACGACGCCCAGACCCGCGCAACAGGTGCAGTTGTCCCAGTTCTCTCCGGGACCTCGCATGTCGCCGTGCCCACCGGTCTGGGAAATGGCATGTCCACTGAACAGTAGCCGGGGTCCGGTGACATAACCCTCTTCAATCGCCTTTGCCAGACCATAATCGGCACCACCACAATCTCTTACCGTCGTGAACCCGCGAAGTAACATCCCCTGAAGAATCTCAGACGCCCGAGCTGTGGTGTACATCGGCGACCAGCGCAGCAGGTCGGGAAAACTCGCTGTTCCCGCCGTGACATGAACGTGGGCATCACACAGGCCCGGCATAAGCGTCGCGCCATCCAGATCGAACACCGAGTCACAGGCGCCAATCGGGGTGCTGGAGACCTGCGCAATCCGGCCCGATTCGATCACGATATTGACAGGCCCCGTTACAGTCCCTGCCCTGGGATCAAGCAGGCTGGCATTGCTTAACCCGGTAGTTATTGGAGGTTTCGACATCTCTAGGTACCTTGTGCAGACCCCGGTGAACCGCCTCGCGGGATCTCCGAGGCCGGGACCTCGGTGCCGGTTTCGTTGATCTCCTGGATGATTTTAGGATCCCAGAAAATCTCTGGACCCTGCTGATCAGTACTCATCACCATCAGGAATGCGCACTCAGCAGAGACATTGGTCGCCGAGTGCATGAGATTGGGTGGAACATTCAGCACATCCCAGGGCTCCAGCGTCACCGATGATTCACCCTCGTCACCGAGCCCGATCACCCAGCTTCCCGACATGGGGATGAAGATCTCCGCGGTATCGTGTTTGTGCAGACCAATGCCTTTCTGGGGTTCGCATCGAACGTAGACCAGGTTGAAACCCTCAATGCGATTGAGAGACTTCACATCCTTAGCTGCCTCCGTTGGCCTGCCTACAATCGAGAATCGCTGCCGGTCATACCGGGACAGCGCCATGTCAATCGGTTGAAAATCTGATTGATAGTGGTCGATATCTCCAAAGCGGATAAGGTGCTGTTCAATGTCCTGCGTCGATAGTGTCGTCACAGCCGGTCCTCCTCAGGATCTGTCCCATGAATTTTGTGATTTCCCTTTGACGTAAAGAATAACTTGGCCTTGGTCTGGACATCAACAACCGGAGCGTTGATGAAGCCCGATCATTTGGGGGTACCGTATCCGCCCCCGGTCGGGGTCTGTAGAACGAACACATCGCCCGGTTGAACGCTCCTTTTGTCACAACCGGTCATCTCGTCGTGGGTACCGTCGGCCCGCTCGACCCAATTACGCCCCAGCTCTCCCGGGTCTCCTCCCGCCATACCATAGGGTGGAACCACCCGGTGATTAGACAACATCACGACTTCCATTTCCTCCAGAAATCGGATTCGGCGGACCGTACCATCGCCACCGGTGAACTCTCCGCGCCCACCGCTTCCACGCCGGACCCGAAAATCTTCCTGTACCTCTGGGTGACGCCACTCAAGAATTTCGGGGTCGGTGAGCCGGGTGTTGGTCATGTTCGTGTGGATCGCCGAAGTCCCATCGTAACCGGGTCCAGCACCAGCCCCGCCACAGACCGTCTCGTAATACTGATGTCGGCTGTTTCCAAAGGTGAGATTGTTCATCGTTCCCTGGCTGGCGGCCGATACCCTCAATGCACCCAGCAGCGTATCCGTGATGACCTGTCCGGTCTCAACATTCCCGGCCACGACGGCAGCCGGATACTCCGGTGCCA
>CAZEKE010000073.1:0-3941 GCA_964512815.1 uncultured Acidiferrobacteraceae bacterium | reverse complement strand
GTATTTGAAAACCCCTGTTTCTTGATCATGGGGATGGTGAATACACCCGTTCCAGCGATGTTCGCAGCGACGGATCCGCTCATCATGCCGAACAACGCGCTGGCGACAATGGCCGCATGCGCGGGCCCACCCCGAATTCGAGCCGTCAATGCCGTGGATATTCTGATAAGACTGTCTCCGGCGCCGGTCTGACTCAGCATTGCACCCAGGATCAGAAAAACCAGAACAGTATTGAAAACCAGTCCGGTGCCACGGCCAAAGACCCCGTCAAAGGAGTACCACGCAATCTGCATAAAATTACTGAGATCCATTCCGAAATGCTGGAGTATTCCGGGAAGATGTGGACCTGCAAAACCAAAGGAAACAAAACAAACGGCAAGAACGACCAGCGACCAACCCCAGGCTCGCCGGGTTGCCTCAAGCAAGCCCACAAGACCTAGTGCGCCAGCGGATATATTTGCTGGCGTTCCTATATAGAACCCGGTCCACACCTCCTCCTTCACTTCGAAAAACCACCAGGCTGAGTAACAGAACGCGGCGACCAGGAAAACGTCGATGACCCACCCGACCCATCGCCACTGCTCGGCTTTGCTCCTCTCTGCTAGCGGATGCCCCGTCAGCGCGACCACAAACCCTACAGCAACGGCGATAAACCGCAGATCGGCCTCGTCTATCAGAGCAATAATGATCGAGTAGATGATGAAACAGGAGAACAGCAGTCCAATACCACCTGCCACCTGTTGCTTTATCCGCCCTGAAAATCTGCTGTTCATAGTTGTCTTTCGAATCAATTTCTACCACATCCTCTGGCAAGACCATCGTTCGTCAAGCTGACGGATGCGACAGTTGGTCAATTAAGGGGCATTCTAAACGGGTTATTAAGACGGTAGACAACCCACCACTCCCTCGTGGAACCGCGCGGTGTGTCTTTTATCCAAACTGATCCATTTGACGCTGCCGGTTCATTTGATCCCGTCCTGCAGCCAGTTGACCGCCAGCCACCGGGTAACGTTTAATGCCAGTTCACTGCTGCAAGCCCAAGTGCACTCTCGATTGCCAGACCAGAAACCCCTATTCAGAGCCGATCATGTCGGCAGCCTGTTGAGGCCGCAGGTGGTCAAAGAGGCCCGAAAAGCCTGCCTAGAAGACGGCAGCATGGATTCTGCGTCCCTTGCAAAGATCGAAGACGAAGCCATTCGCCAAGCCGTCGTCATGCAACAGGCAGCCGGTCTCAGGGCGGTGACGGACGGAGAGTACCGTCGTTCATTCTGGCACTACGACTTCATGGGGCACTTGAGTGGTTTTGAGCTGGTTGAGCGTGAGCAGGGGCTTAAGTTCTCGGGGGCTGTCCTTCGACCTATTTTCCCGACGATTGCCGGTAAACTCGATTTTCCCGACGATCATCCCATGCTTTCACACTTCAAGTACCTGGCATCGGTCGCCGAAGTTCAGCCCAAGATATCAATTCCGGGGCCAAGTTGCTGTCATTTTCGAACGGCGGCGGCAGACATTCTGCCTGCCGAATACTCCGATCCTGAGGTGCTGTTCGCAGATATCACCTCAACCTATGCGAAAGCAGTCAAGGCTTTTTATGCCGCAGGCTGTCGGTATCTGCAGATGGACGACATCTTCTTTGCCTACCTCTGTGACGCCAAAATCCGTGAAGAGAAAAAAACCCTGGGTCAGGATCCCGACTGGCTGGTTGCGCAGTACGCGCAGATGATGCACGACGCGATCAAGGACCGACCAGACGACATGACCATTGCCATGCACCTTTGTCGCGGCAACTTTCAGTCGACCTGGATGGCACAGGGGGCCTATGACCCGGTAGCCGATACGGTATTCAACCAGACCGGCATAGATGTTTTCTTTCTAGAGTACGACACCGAACGTGCGGGAGGCCTGGCTCCTCTACGCCTGTTGCCCAAAGGTCAACAGAGAGTAATGGCCGGTTTTGTCACAACCAAGTCAGGAGAACTTGAAGAACCCGATGCCCTGTCCCGGAAATTCGACCAAGCCTCAAAATTTGTCGACCTTGACCAGCTGGGGATCGCACCCCAATGCGGGTTCGCCTCAACCGAGGAAGGCAACACTCTGACTGAAGACGAACAGAAACGAAAACTCGAACTCGTCGTAAGCGCCGCCGAGCTCATCTGGGGTGGCAATTGATCTGATTCTACGGATTGGAAACGGAAGATTCAGGCTCAGCTGTGATGTTACCCAGGGTACCGACCGTCTTTGACGGTGAGATTGATCTAGAATCGACCGGCACAACCAAAACGATGTCAAGGAGGACCACCAATGCGAAACTTTAACGAAGCAGTTGCGACCGATGCGGTCATCGAGCGCATGGCACAAAGCAAAGATCCTCGATTTCTCCAGGTCATATCTTCGGTCATCAGGCATCTGCACGGAATTGTTCGGGATGTTGAGCCGACCATGGACGAGTGGTTCCGCACCATCCAGTTTCTGACTGCGTGCGGTCAGAATTCAGACGACAAACGCCAGGAGTTCATTCTGCTGTCCGATACCCTTGGAATTTCCATGCTGCTGGAAAGTATCAACAACCGGACCGAAGGCAACGCGACAGAAGCCACGGTGCTCGGCCCGTTCCATGCCGCAGCACCGGACATGGCGATGGGTGACACCCTACCGGGTAGCGGCGAACCGACACTGGTGTCAGGCCGGATCTTGGATCTTTCGGGCAACCCGATATCAGGCGCGAGAATCGACGTCTGGCAGACGGCCGGCGACGGATTTTACGATGTACAAAGAACAGGCACCGGTGAACTCAACCGGGGGATCTTCACAACCGGCGACGATGGTCGCTACTGGTTCAAAACGGTTAAACCCGTATCGTACGAGGTGCCTACAGACGGCCCGGTCGGTGACATGCTGCGCCAGATGAATCGAAACGCCTGGCGACCGGCCCACATTCATTTCATGCTCAGTGCTGCGGGATACCGCAAACTGACGACCCACATATTTGTCGAAGGCGATCCGCACCTCGAAGACGACGCTGTATTCGCCGTTCGCGAGAGCCTGATCCGGACCTTCAACCAGATCGAAGACCCGGACGAGATTCAGCGCTGTGGATTTGACGGCCCTTTCTGGAAAGTCGATTCCGATTTTGTCCTGCAACCGGAAACAACGGGATGAGGCTGCCCTGACAGCTCTTGATTTACAACCGGCCCAAGGCCTGGGATAAATCGTCGATCAGATCGTCCGGGTCCTCCAGACCGATGTGCAGACGCAGTAGGAACGGTTTTTCGGTCCAGGACACGACATCCCGCGCCACCGGCATATGGTTGAATGCGATCAGGCTCTCATAGCCACCCCACGAGGAACCGATCTGGAAGTAAGCCAATGAATCGATGCAGCGCTTGACTGCGTCTTCATCCACTGACCGAAGCGCCAGACCGAACAAGCTGGACGCCCCTCTGAAATCCCGTTGCCAGATCCCATGGCCGGGATCATCGGCAAGCGCTGGATACAGCACTCGGTGCACCTGCGGCTGGGCCGCGAGCCATTCTGCAACCTTCAAGGCCGATGCCTGCTGGCGCTCCAGTCGTACGGCCAATGTACGCAACCCTCGAAGGGCCAAGTAACAGTCGTCCGGACCCGGCGCATCACCCAGGTTGTGTGCCTGACTGACAATCGAGCGATGGACAGACTCCGATGCAGAGGTAATCGTACCGATCACCAGGTCGGAGTGGCCGGCGATGTACTTGGTGCCGGCCTGAATCGAGATATCTACGCCATGTTCGAATGGGCGAAAGAAAAGGGGTGAGGCCCAGGTGTTGTCCATCACGCTGAGTACTTGGTGCTCCCTAGTGATGGAAGTGATCGCCGGGATATCCTGCATTTCAAAGGTGAGCGAACCCGGTGCTTCCACGAACACCACCCGGGTGTTCGGCTGAATCAGCTCTGCAATCCCGGCA
>CAZEKE010000072.1:0-5422 GCA_964512815.1 uncultured Acidiferrobacteraceae bacterium | reverse complement strand
CAGTGCGCTTTCTATTTCTTTGCGTCGTGCCAGCCCGCCATCGAGGGTCTTGATTCCGGGCCACATCCGGCCATCAGGGTCTCGCCGGTCAAAAAACCCGACGTAAGTGTAATTCCAGGCAGCGCCGGCCATGGCATGACAATGGGCTTCCACGAAACCCGGCAGGATGACTTTGTCTGCAAAGCGGTTGTCAACAACATAATCGCCCCAGCCGGCAAGATCTTCCAATGACCCAACACCTAGTATCCGTCCGTCTCGGACCGCGACGTGGCTGGCAACCGGTTGATAGGTGTTCATGGTCCGGATTTTCCGGCTCTGGAATATCGTGATCGGCTCTGCCATGGTGTTTGCCTCGGGTGAAGAGTATCGACTGCGGGTTCGGATGCAGAATCCAGCTCCTGGCCGGGCAGGCCTGCCCAAATGAAGCCCCGGTGGAGCGCCGAATTCTAATCTATGGTCCGGGACCGCTCCAGAACGCCCAGGCGCCCGAGCATTTCCACGGTACGGTTAACATCTACGCTTCGTGGGCCCAGGCGGTCTAAGGTGATGTCTACCCGGTCACCTTCGAAGAGTTCGACTTCTCGCTCGCCGTCGAAGGCCAGCGTACCGGCCGGCGTGGTCCGTGTGCATTGCTCACCCACATTGATTTTTCGGCAGTGCACTATGCCGACCGGCTTGATGAGGCCCGGTGCGATTGGTGCACTCAGGTAGCGCGCCGTCACCGTAGGCTCTCCAAGCTGAATGGCAAGACCTGCGTCTTCGTTGCGTGAGGTCGGAGAAAGCAGACTGCCAATTGAGGAAAGTCCGATGCTTCCCGGTTCAGCAAATGCAAGGTAGAGCTCCCGCAGTGCTTCAGGCCGCCACAGCGCCCGAGTCCCCGTGTGAGTCTCCGTGGTCACGCACACATCCACCAAAGCGGGAATTTCAGCTCTCCCGTTCACACCGACGCAAAGCCGTTTGTTGGTCTGGCAGACGTCGTCGGGAATGACCAGTCCACCAGCCACGGCACCGCAGGCAAGCCCCGCTAGGGTGGCCTCGGGAAACTGAGGAAACGCATTGTTCGTTCCCGTGGACAGGCAGACTAGCGGGGTCTGCCCGCATTCGTGGGCCACCAGGCGGTGGGTGCCGTCACCGCCGAGAACAACCAGTGCGCCTACGCCTGATTCGTACATCAAACGTGTGGCGGTCAGCGTGTCGTTGGGTGTGCCGCGAACGGACATGTCGAGAAAACTGAGCTTTGGCCAAGATGTTTTAGAACCAGATGCCTGTCGCTCGATCGCCCGCTCCAGTCTGGCCGCGATGCCGTCGCGATCGTACATCATCACCACCTGACCGATGCCCAAGGTTCCAAGGCCGGACATGACGCGCTGGATAATGGCACAGCGTTCAGAAACAGGAACGCTTGTGGCACCGGATACGAGCCGGCGTACGTCCCGGGCGGCTCGGGGGTTGGCTATGATACCAACGCTTGCCTGTCCAGGGGTTGTAGCGGCAACGGACACGGGGGGTGATCGGCCCCCCGAGGGATTCGAATCCTGTGCGTGGGTCCGCGACCCGGACCTAGCGACTGGCCGTGTCGAGTTCGGAATCTGTGATCAAGCCGCTGCCCAGTTGTTTTACGGCACCCAGTTCTTCGAGGGTTTTGCGCATGAAGTCAGGAATCGGTTGTGATTCGAGGTTCCCGTCTTCCTTTATCCTGGCGTAGACCCGCACCGCACGGCCTTCACAGATCAGATCGCCCGAAGTGGCATTGGTCGCAATGCAGTTCCAATGGAGCGTGCGTACACCCATTTTCTCCAGACTCACTTTGGTCATCACCCGGTCACCATAGGCGGCGGGTCCGATAAAGCGGAAGTGAATCTCGCCCATCACGAAAGTCGTACGATCGTCTCTGATCATCTGGTCGATGGGGTAGCCTATGGTTCGAAACAGTTCGTGCTCGGTGTCATTGAACCAAGCGACAATTCTGGGGTAGTACACCAGACCGAACGGATCGGACTCTCCCCAGGGGACCGAGATCTCGCGCCAGTACATGGTCATGGCAAAAGCCCGTTCAGCTGGCGTAACTTGGATCGTGTTTGTCGATCTCCCGTCGCAGCCAGTCGAGAACCAGCTGTTCCGGCTCGTAATTGGGTCTCTTGTCGAGGTTCGACGAGCGTTCGAACGCCTTGGTAGGCAGTGGCAGGACGGGCTGATTCATCGAGTGACTGGCGAGCTGGACCTGGCAGGCCCGTTCCAGTGTCCACAGCGTACTGAATGCTTTTGCCGGCGTTTCGCCACACGACAGCAGGCCATGGCTGCGCAGGATCAGTGCATTGGCTTGCCCGAGGCTGTTGACCAGGTCGGTCTGTTCGGCGGTATCTGTCGTCACGCCCTGGAAATCGTGATAGGCGACCTTGGGCAGAAACGCACCGTAGAAATTATCGCGAGCAAGACCGTCGGTCAGGCAGGCCACCGCCATTCCAGCTGTCGTGTGCGTGTGCATGATGCAGTGGGCATCATGCCGGTGCCGGTGTATCGCACTGTGGATCACGTAGCCCGCGCGGTTCACCGGGTAGTCGCTGTCGCCCACGCTATTTCCATCCAAGTCGATCTTGACCAGGTTCGACGCCGTCACCTCGCTGTAGTGCAGGCCGAATGGATTGATCAGAAAATGTTTTTCCGGACCCGGAATTCGCAGTGTAATGTGGTTGTAGATCAGCTCGGTCCAGCCCAGGTAGTCGAATATCCGGTAGCATGCAGCGAGTTCTACTCGTGCCTCCCATTCGGCCTGCCCGAATAGGGTCGCGCCCTTGAGAGCTTGTGCGCCGGTCGTTGCCATGTTCATTACTCCGAAGATCGCGTTTCCTCTGCATGGTACCAGAAAACCACCACACGGCCGTGCTGCACCCCGCTATACTCGGATAGGGCAACAACGAAGAAAGGAGACAGCACATGGCTCAGCAGGCGTACGAATATGGTCCGAGCCAGGCCGCTATCGATCAGCTTGTCGCCCGGTTCGGCGACCAGGTCTCGCTGTCGGGTAGCGTACGAGAACGGTTTGGGAAGGATGAATCGTTCCATCCGTCAATGCCCCCCGACGCAGTCGTCACCCCCAACAGTACCGAAGAAGTTAGTGAAATCGTAACTATCTGTGCGCGTGACCGTGTGCCGGTGATTCCTTACGGGACCGGCACCGCACTTGAGGGCCACGTGGGGGCGCTGTACGGCGGTGTGTGTATCAACATGATGGAGATGAACCAGGTTCTCGAAGTGCACGGCGAGGATCTGGATGTTGTCGTGCAGCCCGGCAATACCCGCAAACAGCTGAACGATTATCTCAAGGACAGCGGCCTGTTCTTTCCCATTGATCCGGGCGCCGATGCGTCAATTGGAGGTATGACCGCCTGCCGCGCATCCGGCACCAATGCGGTGCGTTACGGCACGATGCGGGAAAACGTCCTGGCTCTGACGGTTGTCATGGCCGATGGACGTGTGATCAAAACCTCCCGCCGCTCTAGAAAGTCAGCAGCTGGGTACGACCTGACCCGATTGTTCGTCGGTTCGGAGGGTACTCTGGGTGTGATCACCGAAATCACGTTACGGCTTTATGGCATCCCCGAAGCAATAACCTCGGCGGTGTGTACATTTCCGGACGTGGAATCAGCGGTTAATACCGTGATCACGACCATTCAATATGGTATTCCGATCGCCCGTATCGAACTGCTAGACGAAACCCAGATCGAGGCAATAAACAATTATTCAAAAACCGATTTCGAAGTCGCGCCGACCCTGTTTCTCGAGTTCCACGGCACCGAGCAGCACGCCGTGGAACAGGCCGAGAGCCTGGGCGAGATCGCGGCGGAGTTCGGCGGTGGCGACTTCAAGTGGACCGCAAATACTGAGGAGCGGAACCGTCTCTGGCAGGCGCGTCACGATGTCGCCTATGCCTGTAAGGCAATGCGTCCACAGGCGCAGATCTGGGCGACGGATGTTTGCGTACCGATATCACGATTGGCTGAATGCATCACTGAGACCCAGGCCGACATCAAGGCATCTGGACTGCTTGCTCCGATTGCCGGCCACGTGGGTGACGGAAACTTTCACCTTTGCCTGATCGTCGATCACGATGATCCCGAAGAGCAGGCGCGGGCGGAAGCGCTCCACGAACGCATGGTAATGCGGGCGCTTGCCTTGGGAGGCACCTGTACCGGAGAGCACGGTATCGGCTATGGCAAGATCGAATTTCTGCTTGCCGAACATGGTGAAGCGGTGAGTGTCATGCGCACCCTGAAGCTGGCGCTTGACCCGGACAACATCATGAACCCCGGTAAGATTCTGCGGGTCTGAAGATCGACTGCGCCTGTACCGGAAAGGATTTCGGTGCAGGCGTTCGCTGACAATCCTTTGTGTTGACCTATCAACTGAAACTGTGAACGACATATTGAATGAGCAGTGGGACGTCCGCAAGCCGGCGGTTCACAGCGATGGTGGGGGGGGCACCAGCCAGCACGGGCTGGCCTCCCAGGCCGGCGCCCGGGTGCTTGAGCAAGGTGGAAACGCCGTTGATGCGGCCATTGCAACATCTTTTGCCCTGGGTGTGGTTGAGCCATGGATGAGCGGCGTGGGTGGTTGCTGCTTCATGCTTATCTACCGGGCCGACGAGGATAAGACCTATGTTCTTGAAAGTGGCGTGCGGGCCTCACAAGCACTTGATCCGGCTGATTATCCACTGAGCGCGGGTTTTGATTCTGATCTTTTCAACTGGCCGGGCGTACTCGATAACCGTAACGTGCTGGGTCCCTGGTCGGTCGCAGTTCCTGGCCTGGTTGCAGGGATGGGTGAAGTGGCCGAGCGCTTTGCCAGCAAGCCCTGGAATGAGCTGCTGGGACCTGCGATAGAGTTGGCAGCTGGGGGTCTGTCAGTAGACTGGTATTCCAGCTTGAAAATTGCCTCGGCCGGCGGGGAACTGGCGCGCTTTCCATCCAGCCGCGCCGTGTACCTTCCCGACGGTCACGCCCCGGTCGGCCAGTGGGGTGCGGCACCACCGGTGATCTCTTTAGGTGCACTGCGCGACACACTGCAGCGTCTTGCCGAACACGGTGCTGATGATTTTTACCGCGGATCGCTGGCCGAGGATATCGTGACCGATGCCCGCGAGGTTGACATCACCCTAGGTCTGGACGACCTGGCTGGTTATCGACCGGTTCTCCATGAGACAGACGGATTTGGCTATCGCGACGCCCACGTTTATGGCGCCACCGGCCTGAGTGCAGGTCCCACCCTGCAGCACTCTTTGCAGTTGCTTGAGCACCAGCTTACCGATCCGTCCGGAACACCTGACAGTACCGCCTACCTCTCCTATGCGGCATCGATGATGAAGGCCTACGATCAGCGGCTGAGGGAACTCGGTGATTCGCCGGAAGGGACCGTGCCCTCCTGC
>CAZEKE010000071.1:0-11335 GCA_964512815.1 uncultured Acidiferrobacteraceae bacterium | reverse complement strand
TATAATCCGATTCGGTCTAACGATCGGGCACTTTGATCATCCACCCGTGACACAGGCAACATTGCTCAGGGCGACACACTGGCCCGTGCTATCCGTTGTGATGTTTCTGGTCCTGCTGCCGCTTCACGCAGTTGCTGATTTCCGCCTTTTGGCTGGCGATTCACACGCTGCAGGTGGTTTCCTCGAGACCAGGGTACTGCCGTCAATCAGACTCAGTTCACGGGCAGCTGAGGCGCTGGTCAAGGGCATACCCCTGACTGTCAACCTGGACATTCGCCTCTACAAGGAGACGAGATTCTCCTGGCATACCCAGGTCGCGGAATGGCAATATCCAAATAGAATTCAATACCATGCTCTGTCAAACCAGTTTACGCTGACGCGGCAGGCAGGTAACACTATCGAGGTTTTCCCGACACTATCGGAAACGCTGGATGGTATAGGACCCTTGCGGACACGGGAAATGATTCCCGGTAGCGTCGAATCCGATCAACCATTCCAGGTCCGCGCGCGTATAGCACTCGATTACCAGACCCTTCCCGGACCCTTGAGACTCATGGCTTTCTTTTTCCCCTCGTGGCAGATGACCAGCGAGTGGCTTCGATGGGAAGTCACCCACTGATCTCCCGCATATTCGGACCAGGCTTCACCCTGGCCCTGTCGGCACTGCTGCTGATCGCATCGGTGTTGCTCAGTCTTGCTGCGGAGAATGACGAGCTCTTCGGCGACTATTACGCAGCACTGACCTTACTCAACGTTGTCGGCATCATTCTGCTGGCGATATTGACTGCCTTCCAGATCTGGCGCCTGGTCGGCCAGTTTCGATCACGAGTACTGGGATCCAGACTGACCCTTCGCTTCGTCTCCACTTTCGTGGTCCTGGCGTTGATTCCCCTGGCTGTGGTTTATTACTTTGCGGTACAGTTTCTCAGTCGGGGTGTAGACAGCTGGTTCGATGTTCAAATCGAACAAGCACTGGACGATGCCTTACTTTTGGGGCGCAGTTCGCTTGAATCGACAAAAATGAATGTCGTCGAACAGCTGCGTGAGGATGCGCAACTGATTGAAGACACACCCTCGAGCTTTGAAGTGATTCGCCTGCTCGATCAACTCCGTGAATCCGGCAAATTTGACGAACTCAGCCTTCACGCCTTGTCCGGCGAAATTCTGGCTTCCAGCAGTTCAAATTCGGTGTCGCTTGTCCCAGATACCCCGGACGAGCGAGTAATCCGCCAGGTTAGACAGGATCAGGTTTATGCCGAATTGGAACCCGTTGGCGGAGGTGGGCTTCAATTGCGGGTTGCCCTGCTGGTGCGAGGACGTCAGGTCGGCGATCCTGCCCGGGTTCTCCAAGCATTGTTCCCTCTCCCCCTGCGTTACGCACGACTCGGAGAACGCGTCGAATCCGCCTCGGCGGAATACGAGAAACTGAAGTATCTGCGACAGCCGCTGACATTCAGCTTTGTTCTGACGCTTTCACTGGTCACCGTGATGACGCTCCTGATCGCTCTCTGGGCCGCGATCTACCTCGCCAGACGACTGGTCGCACCGCTGCGGGACCTTGCCGAAGGTACCCAGGCAGTCGCACAGGGTGATTATCGCAAACAGTTACCCGTCAACAGGAGCGATGAACTCGGCGTTCTGGTGGACTCCTTCAACCGTATGACCCGAGAGATCAGCATCGCACAAAACGACGTTCGCAACAGCCAGCTGGCAGCCGAATCCCAACGCGCTTACCTTGAAACAGTGCTTGAACACCTCTCGTCAGGTGTGATGTCGTTCGACACCTATGCCCGCTTACACACCCATAACACCGCAGCGGAACGTATATTGGATGAATCCCTCTCACAACACGTCGGATCTTCGGTAGAGGACATTAGCATCTCACTGCCGACAGCTGCCCCGTTTCTATCAGCCATTCAACGCGGAATCGATGACGACAATGCGGAGTGGCAGAACGAGATCAATGTGAGTTCCAAGCTGGGGAGACAGACACTTCTGTGCAGTGGGACGAAACTTCCGGGAGCTGAGTCGGACAGCGGCTGGGTCGTCGTGTTCGACGACGCGACTGAACTCATTAAAGCCCAGCGTGATGCCGCCTGGGGTGAGGTCGCCCGACGGCTGGCCCACGAAATCAAAAACCCATTGACACCAATTCAGCTCTCGGCTGAGAGAATCCGGCGCAAGTACCTGGACAAGATTGCTGACCAGGATCGGGAACCATTAGACAGAGCGACACGTACCATTGCCCATCAAGTGGAATCCATGAAGTCGATGGTCGATGCTTTCTCCGAATATGCTCAGCCGGTGGCTTCTCGCCCTGTGCAGATGGACATCAACGTTCTCGCGCAGGACATCACGGAACTGCACCTGTCGCATTCAAAAAACACCGAATTCAATCTTTTTCTCGGTGAACAGCTGCCTATGGCTATTTTTGATCCGACCGGACTGCGCCAGGTTCTGAACAACCTGATGATCAATGCCACGGATGCCCTGGCTGGGTCACCCGGACGCGTGGAGATTCATACCCGGCGTTCGGTCAGCCGGAAGAACTTTCTAGAACTTGAGATCAGGGATAACGGTCCCGGGTTTCCCGAAGACCTGCTGGAGAAAATTTTTGATCCTTATGTCACGACCAAAGCCAAAGGGAGCGGACTGGGCCTTGCAATCAGCCGACGAATTGTAGAAGAAAACGGGGGAATGATTTGGGTACAGAACCTGCCAGATAGAGGGGCTACCGCTATAATTCACATTCCCTCGAGCGATTCCAATGATGGGCCTGCGATGAATCCGCCAGCGGAAAAATGACCAGTCAGACCATTCTCGTCGTCGACGATGAACCCGATATACGGCGCGTTGTCGGCGAGGTTCTTGAAGACGAAGGTTTCGAGGTGGAAACTGCAGGTGACGCTTCTTCAGCACGGGTCAAATTCCGCGACATCAGACCGGACCTCGTACTACTGGATATCTGGATGCCGGACACTGATGGCGTTTCTCTTCTGACCGAGTGGGCGAAGCAGAATGGTCGTATACCGCCGGTGATCATGATTTCCGGACATGGCACGGTGGAAACCGCAGTGGAGGCCATTCGCCTGGGCGCCTACGATTTTCTCGAAAAGCCTCTGTCGACGGCCAAACTACTCGTTACCGTCGAGCGGGCGCTGGAGAACAGCCAACTCTTCACAGAGAATACCAGGCTGCGAAACCAGCTGGAACCGGTCTCGGACCTGGTCGGTCACAGCCCGGCAATTCAGGAGATTCGGCGTCAGATTAACGGCATCGGATCGAGTGGCAGCTGGGTACTGGTGCGAGGCGAACCCGGTTCCGGAAAGGGCGTCGTAGTCAGGGTTCTGCATCAGGTCAGTCATCTCCGAGACCGCCCGTTTGTCGAAGTAAATCTCGCAGCGATTCCGGCAGAAAGCATCGAGATCGAGCTTTTTGGACTCGAAAATGATGAAGGGATACAGGCCGGCCGGTTCGAGCAGGCCAATCGCGGCACACTAGTGCTAGACGAGGTCGGCGATCTGGAACTTTCCATTCAAGGGAAACTTCTCAGCGCGCTGGAAGAAGGACGGTGTTACCGGGTCGGCGGCAGAACCCTGTGCAACTTCGACGTCAGAGTGATTGCAACGTCAAACCAGGACCTCGAAGCGAAAATAAGGCAGGGCAGCTTCCGGGAAGACCTTTTTTATCGCCTGAGCGCTGTGCCTCTGGCTGTTCCATCCCTGCGCCAGCACCGTGAAGACATTCCGGACCTGATCAGTTACTACACCAGCCGGGTGATGGAAGCGGAAAACCTGGGCTACCGCAGATTTTCAACTGCAGCCGTGAACTATTTACGCAACAGGCCCTGGCCGGGTAATGTACGTGAGCTGCGCAATTTCATCCAGCGGGTGCTCATTACGACCAGCAGCGAAGAAATTGATGCAGAAGAAACTCGCGAAGCGATGGGAACCAGCACCAGGCTGTCCGAACCCGAAGTTACAGTTGGTACAAAGCAGAATTTCAACCAGCCGATTAGAGAGGCCAGGGAAGAGTTCGAGCGAGCCTATTTTTCCTACCATCTTCTCCAGGCCGGCGGTAACATGACCGAACTGGCCCAGCGCTGCGGCATGGAACGGACCCACCTTTACAGAAAACTTAAAGGACTGGGCATAGACCCGAAGTCGGTCAAGAGCCGGCCGTGAATTCGATAGCACCGGACAAGTCCAGGACATAACGTGAAGATCATCATCCTGGGTGCAGGACAGGTTGGTCTGTCTACTGCCGAAATCCTTTCTCGTGAAGACAACGACATCACGCTCGTGGATAACGATCCGGAAAGACTCCACGGCCTGCAGGACCGTCTAGACATACGGACTATTGTCGGTGCTGCCGCCCATCCAGGAGTCCTCCAGCAGGCCGGCGGACAGGACGCCGATCTTGTGCTGGCAGTCACTAACCATGATGAAGTCAACATGGCCGCCTGCCAGGTCGCATACAGCTTGTTTCGGACACCAAAGAAAATCGCCCGCATCCGTTCTGCAGAGTACCTGCGCCACCCAGAAATCTTCTGCGATGAATCAATTCCCATCGATGTCATCATCAGTCCGGAGCAAGTCATCACCCAGCGGATCCTCCATCTGATCGAATACCCCGGTGCACTGCAAGTGGTCGACTTCGCTGGTGGGAAAATTCAGTTGGTCGCATTGAAAGCATATTACGGAGGTCCGCTTGTCGGACGGCAACTGCGTTCAATTCGGGACGATCTGCCCAGAGTGGAAGCGCGAGTCGCGGCTATTTACAGGCAAAACCGGCCGATCATTCCGGAAGGCGACACGGTAATTGAACCCGACGACGAAGTTTTTTTCGTCGCTGCCGCACCCGATATCCCGGTTGTTATGGGGGAACTGCGCAGCGTTGAAAAACCCGGACGAAACATCATGCTGGCGGGTGCCGGCAACATCGGCTGTCAATTGGCCAGGCGACTGGAACAGGACCATTACCACGTCAAGCTGGTAGAACACGGGGCTCGGCAAGCCCAGCAGGCCGCCGAACAACTGAAGAACACGGTCGTTCTTCACGGAGATGCCGCCGATGAAGAACTGATGCTCCAGGAAAACATTGACTCGATCGATGTTTTCTGTTCGCTAACCAACGATGATGAGGCCAATATCCTTTCTGCAATGCTCGCCAAACGTTTGGGTGCTCATAGAACCATGGCGCTTATCAACCGCTCGGCGTATGTCGATCTGATCGAGAGTCTTCTGGATATTGCGATCTCTCCCAGCCAGGAGACCGTGGGCTCACTGCTGACGCATGTACGCCGTGGAGACATGGTGGCCGTACACTCGCTGAGACGGGGTGCCGCTGAAGCGATCGAGACCATCGCCCATGGTGATGCCTCGAGTTCCCGGGTGGTCGGCAGGCGGATCGACGAAATACACTTACCCTCTGGCACCACGTTCGGTGCCTTGATGCGCAAAGACGAGGTCGTTTTTCCACACCACGATACGCTCATTGAACCTGAAGATCACGTCATTCTTTTCGTCATCGACAAACAACACATCCGTGACGTCGAACGCCTCTTCCAGGTCAAAGTGACCTTCGTTTAAACCGGGACGACCACAATGCAGTGGCAGGCCGTACTGAAAATCCTCGGGATATTGCTGATGATGTTCAGCACCTCATTGCTCCCTCCACTGGTCATCAGCCTCATCGTCAGCGACGGTGGTGCGTTTTCCTTCACAGTCGCTCTGATTATTACCCTTTTCACCGGTCTGATCCTGTGGGGGTCGGTCAAACAGCACCGCCAGGAACCTCGACTGCGGGACGGCTTCCTGATTGTCGTCCTTTTCTGGACCGTACTGGCGGGGTTCGGAACGATTCCCTTTCTGCTGACCCCCGAACCGGACATGTCATTGACAGAAGCCTTCTTCGAGTCGATGTCCGGTCTGACGACCACCGGGGCAACCGTCTTGACCGGAATTGACGACCTGCCGCCATCCATACTTTATTACCGTCAACAACTCCAGTGGCTTGGCGGTATGGGTATCATCGTACTAGCCGTTGCGGTCATGCCCATGCTCGGAATAGGCGGTATGCAGCTCTACCGGGCAGAGGCGCCCGGCCCCGTAAAGGACAAAAAACTGACCCCGCGGATCAAAGAAACCGCAAAAGCCCTGTGGTACATCTATCTGAGCCTGACCGTCGCCTGTGCGATAGCCTACTGGCTTGCCGGGATGAGTCTATTTGATGCGGTGGGTCACAGTTTCTCGACCGTCGCCATCGGCGGTTTTTCTACACATGATCAGAGCATGGGTTTTTTCAACAGTCCTGCAATCGCCGCAATCGCGTGTCTATTCATGCTCGCTTCGGGCATCAATTTTGCCCTGCATTTCACGGTATTGCGTGACCGCAGTCCGGCTCTTTATCTGAAAGACCCCGAAGTTAAAGCCTTTATCGGGGCACTGGCGATTATCACTGTTGTGGTACTTACGGTTCTGTTCGTATTTGAAGCTTACCTGGAATCACTCGAGACCTTCTGGCATGGTGTATTTCATGTCGTGTCAATTGCCACCACTACGGGCTTCACGACATCGGGTTTCCACTGGTGGCCTACATTTCTGCCGATTCTGCTGATACTGATGAGTGCCGTCGGTGGTTGTGCCGGCTCAACAGCCGGGGGAATGAAGATCATCCGCGTTATCCTCCTCTACAAACAGGGTCGTCGAGAAATCGAGCAGCTGATTCACCCGAAGGCACTCATTCCGATCAAACTCGGCGGCAGACCGGTTCCGAATCAGGTAATCGACGCAGTCTGGGGGTTTTTCGCCCTCTACATTCTGAGTTATGTTCTGCTGTCACTGGCAATGACTGCAACCGGCGTCGACCTGGTGACGGCGTTTTCCGCGGTCACCGCTTGTCTCAACAACCTTGGACCCGGACTCGGCACAGTAGCCGAGAATTACGCAGAGATCAGCGTTGCCGGAAAATGGATACTCGCTGGCAGCATGCTGCTGGGCCGACTTGAGATCTTTACTCTCCTGGTACTGCTGACTCCGTCATTCTGGCAGGCTTGAGGCGTAGGCCAACCCGCCGCCAATGTTCTCGGCGTTCAGGTGGTAGTCACACGTTTCACAGCAACCAGAACCTGATCTACGGTAATCTTCTCTATACAGCGCCGGTCACATCGGACCCGCCGATAGCACCGGCGACAACCCACATCGGCTCGCACCACCTGCCCACTCTCCAGGGGCCCTACCCGGCTTTCATCAGTCGGACCGAAAAGTGCAACTAATGGCCGCTTATGTGCGGCCGCTAAATGCATGGGGAAACTGTCTCCAGTCACTACCACATCGGCGCGGTTGACGAGCTCGGAAAATTCAAGCAGCGTCAGCTGCCCTGCAAGACAGGCTGCCCGTCCTGCTGACAGGTTTTTGGTGAACGCATCCAGACCCCCACGTTCGGTTTCAGAGCCTGTAACCACCACAAACCAGTCATCCGGCAGCATACGGGCAAGCGACAGAAAATGTTCCAACGGCCAGTCTTTGGTTGGCCAGCGGGTCATTGGGCTGAACACTGCCAGGCGACGTCCCGCCAGGCCCAACTCGTCCAGTCTAGCCGTTACGGCGTTTCGTTCGCTCTCGGAAACGAAAACCTCTAGTGCCGGATCCGCAGGGGGGATTCCAGCAAGTTGCAGTACGCCCTGCATCTCCTCAATCGCGTGCAGTTGCGGCTGCCTGAATCGTTCAGCGAACCACCAGCGACCTTTGACCAGCCGTCTTTCAGCTCGAGCAGCCCACAAAAAGATCACGGTTTTCCAGCTGCCCTGTAGATCTATCGCCAAATCGTACTGCTCAAAACGAACAGCTTGCGTGGTTTCCCAAATGTGAGCCAGTGCCCAGGCGGGGTGTCGCCACCAATCACGTTTGACTTTGTACCTGTCGAATAACAGCAATCGATCGATGCCTGGGTTGTAGCGCAGAATATCCGCGGCTGTAGTGGAGGTCAGAAAGGCGAGTTGAGCCGCTGGATACGTCTTGCGTATCGATCGGAGCACTGCGGTCGCGTGAAGAACGTCACCCAGAGACGTCTGTTTGATCACCAGAATCTTCACAGTTCCAGGGTCGATCTCCAATAAATCAAGTGTAGGGTGACGGCTCACCCGCCGGGCGGGACTTGAACCATTTAAGGCTCCAGAGAGTCTGCTCTGGGGCGTCACGAATACCCTTCTCAAAAACCGCATTGATTCGAGCCGCGTCAAAATGGGGATCTTCGGACGGAAAATCTTCCAACGGGGGCAGAATGTCCACTTTATAGTGACCTGACTCCCCGAGTTCGACAAACACCGGCACTACGGCAGCAGCTGTCAGGCGCGCCAGCCAACTCACCACCGGCAGCGTCGCCGTACTGATTCCGAAAAATGGCACAAACAAGGATCTGTCGTCACCCAGATCTTCATCGGGCATCAGGTAACCGACGCGCCCCCGGCGCATGGCCTTGACCATCGGGCGCAGTCCCTGGTCCCGCATGAGTATGGTTGCACCGAAGCGGGTCCTCCCCGTCCACAACAGCCAGGTCAGTAGCGGGTCACTAGCGCGTTTCATCATTGACACACCGGGTGCCAGCTTTGCAAGACAAGCACCTGCTACGTCGATCCCGACGGTGTGTGGTGTGATCAGCAGGACCGGCTTCTGAGAAAGAGTCAGATCCTGCAGATTATCCTGGCCAGATATTCTGCACAGCCTGTCCAGCCTTGCTCTCGTACCCCACCAGACCAGACCCAGATCGATCACAGCCCTGCCATACAGCCGATAATGCCGGAACATCAGAATCTCGCGTTGTTGTTCCGATAGCTCCGGAAAACACAGTCGAAGATTCGTTTCCACGATTTTTCTACGCTTGTGATTGCGTGTTCTGAAACTATCACCCAGCCGGTCGCCTAACCACAATGAGGTATTCCGGGGCAGCAATGTGCAGACACCCATTAACAAAACCATGGCCCACTGGGGCCAGTAGCGGAGAGCGAGAAACGTTAGCCGGAAACGGGGCTGGGTCACCCGAGGACTCCTTAGCTGGAGCAAACTAATTGCTGCTCTGCCGACGTCCCTTGCTGGCCGCAACCCGCATCCGCAGTGCATTCAACTTAATGAACCCTTCTGCATCACGCTGTTGATAGGCGCCAGCGTCGTCCTCGAATGTCGCGATCGTTTCATCGTACAGTGAGTTCTCCGAACGTCGACCCAGTACGCTGACATTGCCCTTGTATAGCTCGAGCTTTACAACGCCGCTGACATGTACCTGAGACTGGTCGATCATCTCCTGCATCAGCGTACGCTCCGGTGCAAACCAGTAACCATTGTAGATAAGCTCAGCATAGCGCGGCATCAGAGCATCCTTGAGGTGAGCCACTTCACGATCCAGGGTGATCGACTCTATCGCCCGATGCGCCTTAAGCAGTATCGTGCCACCCGGTGTTTCGTAACACCCTCTGGACTTCATCCCGACATATCTGTTTTCAACCAAGTCTATTCGGCCAATACCGTGCCGAGCACCCAAATCGTTGAGCCTTTCCATCATGGCGCCCGGGGTGAAGTGCTCACCGTTGATAGCAGCAGGATCACCGTGTTCGAACTCCAGTTCGATGATCTCAGCCTCATCTGGAGCCTCTTTGACGGACACGGTCCAGCGCCAGATGGATTCAGCAGGCATGACCCAGGGATCTTCGAGCTCACCGCCCTCGTAGGAGATGTGTAGAAGATTGGCATCCATGGAGTGGGAGAAACGATCCTCAACCGTCAGGCCGTGCTGATGAGCGTATGCAATTAGACTGTCACGCGAGCTAAGTTCCCATTCACGCCAGGGTGCGATTATTTTGATGCTGGGATTCAGTGCGTAGGCATTGAGCTCAAAGCGGACTTGGTCATTACCTTTGCCCGTTGCACCGTGGGAGATCGCGTCTGCTCCCGTTGATTCAGCGATTTCAACCAGCCGTTTAGCGATTAAAGGCCTAGCAATAGAGGTGCCGAGCAGGTACTCGCCTTCATAAACCGCGTTGGCACGGAACATCGGGAAAATATAGTCATGTGCGAACTCTTCCCGAAGATCCTCGATAAATATCTCTGCAACTCCGAGACTGGCTGCCTTCTCTCGTGCGGGTTCGATTTCTTCCTGCTGACCAAGGTCAGCAGTGAACGTTACGACTTCACACTCGTACTGCTCTTGAAGCCACTTGAGTATGATCGAGGTAGCGAGCCCGCCGGAGTACGCGAGTACAGCTTTCTTGATCATTTCGGTGGAGTCGGGCGCAACGCCTGTCCGGAAGATTCTGAAGAGAAGACGGGATAAAGACGTTTACTTACATTCTCTATTATAACAGTAACAGAATTCGAACCCGAAAAATGAAAGCCCCCATCGTGGGGGCCTCGTGACAGAACGACACAACTTGACACTTCAATCAGTAACTGCGAGCTGCATCTGCTCCAGTGCTCTTTTTTCGATCTGACGGATACGTTCTGCGGAAACTTTGTATTTTTCTGCAAGCTCAGCCAAAGTCAGTTTCTCGGCACTGTCACTCAGCCAGCGTGACTGGATGATGTCTCGACTGCGCCGGTCCAGAACCGAAAGGGCTTTGGCGAGTTGTGTCTGTTTAAAACGAGCTTCATCGGCGCGGGCAACCAATACACCCGGATCTTGGCTGTAGTCAGCCAGCGTCTCGGCCGGAGCCAGTGCTCGTACGTCGTCATCATCCTCTACATCAGCCTCGAATGACACGTCCACACCGGTCATGCGCATCTCCATCTCGCGGACGGTACCCGAATCTACACCCAATTCATCAGCCATCACGTCGACTTCCTCCTGCTACATCCAGCCAAGACTGCGTCTGTTCTTTCGCAGATTAAAAAACAGCTTCCGCTGTGCTTTAGTCGTTGCGACCTTGACCATTCGCCAGTTGCGAACGACATACTCATAGATTTCTGCCTTGATCCAATGTACAGCGAACGACACCAGGCGGACATCGCGCTCATGATCGAAACGTTTCACAGCCTTCATCAGGCCCACATTGCCTTCCTGGATTAGGTCGGCGAGCGGCAGGCCATAACCGGTAAATCCACGGGCAATAGAAGCCACATACCGCAAGTGAGAATAAACCAGCGCTCGTGCGGCCTCGAGGTCCTGCGTCTCGTTGTAGCGACGGGCCAGTTCTTTTTCTTCAGTGTCTGACAAAACCGGTACTGCGTTGATGGCCTGCAGATAGCGCGTGAGGCCCTGCGCGGGACCGACTTCCAATGCAATCGGTAACGTCTGGCTCATGATGTCTCCAACACTGTTAACACTCGCCTATTTTAGCACTCTT
>CAZEKE010000070.1:0-3948 GCA_964512815.1 uncultured Acidiferrobacteraceae bacterium | reverse complement strand
GTATCTCTTCATGGCCGACGTCTTTCTTCAGCAGCTGGTCAGGGAGGTGAACCAGTTCGTCGAGGATCGTGACTGGGAGCAGTTCCACACCCCCAAGAACCTCTCCATGGCTTTGAGCGTGGAAGCCGCGGAGCTGGTCGAACATTTCCAGTGGCTGACGGCCGAACAGAGCGATGGCTTGCCTGCGGACGTACGAGCGGCGGTGGGTGAAGAACTGGCGGATATCCTGATTTACACGATCATGGTAGCGCAAAGGCTGGGTCTGGACCTTGAGGTGGCAGCGCGGGACAAGATGGTGCAGAACCGCCGCAAGTATCCGGTCGAAAAGGCCCGCGGTCTCGCCGCCAAATACACCGAACTCTGAGCGGTCGATGCACGCGCTGCTCGATCTCGAGCGTTATCCTCTGGACCGGCTGGAGTCATCGTCCGGCCTCGCACTGATCGAACGTTGTCGTCAGCGGCTTGCGCGGCACGGCATGTTCGACCTTCCTGGTCTGCTGCAGCCCGAAACAATCCGGCTCTGCCTGGTCCACGCCGGGCCTTTGCTGGCCGGCGCGGCGTTCAGTCACAGCCGCTCGCACAACGTCTACTTCGAAGAATCCGTTCCCGGTCTGCCGGCTGATCATCCTGCTCTTGGAACGGTCCAGACCACCAACCACACGTTGTGCGCAGATCAGATTCAGGACAACGTGTTAAGTGAGGTTTATGCCTGGCGGCCGCTGGCCAGGTTCCTGGCACGGGTGATGGACAAGCCGGCGCTGCATCCGATGGCCGACCCTCTGGCGTCGGTCAACATCATGGAGTACCGGGACGGCGAGCCGGCGCTCGGCTGGCACTTCGACCGATCCGAGTTCACGATCACCCTGTTGCTGCAGGCGGCTGGGTCCGGTGGCGCGTTCCAGTACCGGGCCGGGATGCGCAAGGCACAAGATCCAGGTTATGACGCAGTTGCGCGGGTATTGGCGGGTCACGACCCCGAAGTCCGTACCCTCGCCATCACGGCCGGCACGCTGATCCTTTTTCGCGGACAGAGTACGCTGCACCGCGTCACACCGGTCAGTGGCCAGAGCCGCATCGTCGCGACCCTGTCTTACTACGAAACGCCGGGTGTGCGGTTCAGCCCCGCCGAGCAGCGCGGATTCTATGGTCGTGAAGCGTAATCACAAGAGCACAGTCCTAGATCACGCCCTGGTCACGAAGCCGATCGCGTTCGGCCACATCGAGCCCTAACAGTTCCTCCAGCACCTGATCGGTGTGCTGGCCCAGGGTGGGTGGCGCGTGCCGGTAGGACACCTGGGTTGCCGACATCTTCGCCGGGTTGCCGATCAGACTCACCGGCTTGCCGCCGGCAGCCGGGTGATCCATCTGGATCTGCATCTCCCGGGCGACAACCTGGTCATCGGTGAACACCTGGTCGATGGTATTGATGGGACCACAGGTGATTTGGATTTTTTCCAGCGCTTCCAGCCAATAGGGCGACGGCTTCTGGCGCATGACGTCGTTGAGGATCCGGGTCAGCGCTTGGCGATTCTGCACCCTTGCTTTGTTGGTGACAAAGCGCTCATCGCTGATCAGTTCCGGCACCCCGGCAAATTCGCAGAAACGTTTGAACTGATCATCGTTGCCCACGGCGACGATGATGTTGCCGTCAGCGGTGGGAAACACCTGGTAGGGCACGATATTGGGGTGCGCGTTGCCCAGCAGTCCTGGCACTTCTCCCGAGGTCAGGTAATTCAGGCCCTGGATCGAGAGCATGGACACCTGCGTATCCAGCAGACTGATATCAAGGTGCTGGCCTTCTCCTGTGACTTCGCGGTGCCTGAGTGCCGCATTGATAGACAGGGCTGCCCACAGTCCGGCCGTCAGGTCCGCTATGGGAACGCCCACCCGGTGGGGCTCTTCGCCGGGGGGGCCGGTGATGCTCATGATGCCGCCCAGACCCTGGGCCATGAAATCATAGCCCGGCCGTTGTGCTTTGGGCCCGGTTTGACCAAATCCCGTTATGGAACAGTAAACGAGCCCCGGATTTTCGATTTTGAGGGTCGGGTAATCGAGCCCGAACTTGGCAAGGTTTCCGACCTTGAAATTTTCAGCCAGGACCTGGCACTGTTTGATCATTTGTCTCGCGAGGTTCTGGCCCTCGGCACTGGTAAGGTCCAGCGTAACCGACCGTTTGTTACGGTTGGCGGAGAGGTAGTAGCCGCTTTCGGTGGTTTCTGTCCCGTTTTCATCGAGCACAAAGGGCGGGCCGTATTTTCGGGTATCGTCACCGCTTCCGGGTCGTTCGATCTTGATAACGTCGGCACCGAGGTCGCCCAGGATCTGAGTGCAGCTGGGTCCGGCGAGGACCCGCGTCAGATCGAACACGCGGATTCCGGCGAGTGGGCCGCTCATCGTGAACTGTCAACCTTCAGCATGATTCGGGTTGCCCCTTCTCGGTTCGTCACATCAGGGATATTCTAGCTTGAGCAGATCACGGGCACTCTGCTCAAGAGACCGCTCACCATTCTCAAAGGCGTCACAGACTGCATCCAGCCGCTCGCTGTCGTGCCGCAGCAGGTGCTCGCGCAGCAGGTCACCAGCCCGGCCCACGAGCAGCCGGCGCGTGCCGTCACGCCGCCGCTCCTTGGGGTTGAGCATGTTCGAACGGCGGTCTATGGCGGTCAACAGGTCATCCAGACCGTCGCCTTTGGTGGCCGTGGTCTTTACGACAACCGCCCGGGTATGTTCCGGCCCACGCAGTGAGAGCATCGACTCGAGGTGCCGGACGGCCTGGTCAGCACCGTTCTGGTCGGACTTGTTAACGACCAGAATGTCGGCGATTTCGAACAGTCCGGCCTTGATGGCCTGAATGTCGTCGCCCATACCGGGTGTGCAGACTACCACGCGGATGTCGGCGAACTCTCGGACCTCGACCTCCGACTGTCCGGTGCCGACGGTCTCCAGGATGACCTGTTGGTAGCCGCCGGCATCGAGAATGTCAATCACGGCGGGCACGCTTGCGGTTAGTCCACCGAGATGGCCGCGGGCAGCCAGCGAACGGATGAAAACACCGTCATCGTCGGTGTGGGCCGTCATCCGCAGCCGGTCGCCTAGAATCGCGCCGCCGCTGATCGGGCTGGAAGGGTCGACTGCCAGTACGGCGACGCTCTGCCCGCCGGCCCGCAGCGCACCGATCAGCCTGTTGATCAGCGTTGACTTGCCGGCGCCGGGCGGGCCGGTGATGCCGATCACCCGCGCGTTGCTGGTGTGTTCGCGGATCTGCCGACCGAGCTTTGCGGCTCGGTCTCCACCGGTCTCCGCGAGTGTGATTGCACGGCCCAGCGCCCGGCGGTCGCCGGCCATCAGTGCGTCGATCAGCACGACCGGTCTATCGGCCTGGGAGTTCAATTCAGTCGACGATCAGCGGCTGGCCGAAACCCAGTTCCTGCCGCAGACAGGCGATCACTTCACCGTGGGTCACGCCGCTGGCGGTGGCCTCGACCACTCTCGCGAAAACATTGTCATCGGCGCTGTTGGCTGCCCTGGCGAGCGCCGTGAGTGCCTGCTCGACTGCTGCCTGGCTGCGTTCGGCCTTGAAGCACCGCAGCTGCTCGACATGAGCGCGCATCTTGTCCTTAGCTGGGCGCACGGTCGGTGGCACGGCGTGGCTGTCTTTTTCTTCGGGCACCCGGTAGCAGTTGACCCCGACGATCTTCTGGTCACCGGTTTCGATATGGTCCTGCCAGGCCAGCGCGGATTCACCGATCATCCGCTGTACCAGGCCCGACTCGGCAGCGGCGAACATCCCACCGGCTTTTTCGACAGTGTCAATGACCGCCATGATCGCCTTTTCCATCTCGTCGGTCAGATTCTCGACATACCAGGACCCACCCAGCGGATCGATCACGTCACACAGGCCCGCCTCTTCGCGGAGTATGTTCTGGGTCGCGATAGCGATCCGCGCGG
>CAZEKE010000069.1:0-2598 GCA_964512815.1 uncultured Acidiferrobacteraceae bacterium | reverse complement strand
CCCGCGTTGATGCCGACCCACGAGGAACGGATTGCCATCGGGAACCTTGCCCCAAAACACTTCTATCGGGGCTGGGAAGAAGATTCATCAGCCAAGGACTGGCGTCCTCTACCACCACCGCCACCGAAAAAGAAAAAGGTCAAGGTCAAGGTCAAGAGTGAGGGGAGCGTCTCATGACTGGCGTGCGGCCGAGGCTTGAGGATCTCAGCATTATCGTTTCCGGTCAGGGTGGTGACGGTTCTCTCACTGTCATCAATATCCTGGCTGATGTCCTGCGCTCTGTTGGTTTGCGGGCTTATACTGAACGGGATGTGTTGTCGCGCATCAAGGGCGGCATTGTCGCGGCGACATTGCGTGCCTGTCGTGAAGAGCGGCTTGGTATCGGAAGCCAGATAGATCTGATTGTGGCTTTTGATGTGGCTGCGATCCGCAAGGAGTCCCACCGCCTCAATGATCGCAGCATAGTGATCTACGACAACTCCGGCGGTGCGTTGGCAGATGATAGTGGCGTTCCGGAAGGCGCACGGGTGATCGGCATTCCTTTCAGTCGTCATGCGGTCCGTGCTTTCAGCCGTGACATCTACAAAAACAGCATCTCTTCAGCAGTTGTCGGCCGGCTGATCGGTCTCAGTGATACAGACATGCGTAGCGCATTCGAGAAGCGCTTCAGCAGGCGCGGGGCCCAGGCCTTGAAATACAACCTCGATGCGCTCGCGGTTGGTCATCAACTGGCTGATGAGGTCGGGCTGACAGTTGACGAGGGGCTCTATGACATCGTCAGTGCAGATTCAGAACCCCACATGTTGATTACCGGAAATGAAGCAGTGGCCTTTGGCTTTGCGGTAGCGGGCGGGCGTTTTTTCGCTGGCTATCCGATCACGCCATCTACCGACATCATGGAGTGGTTGGAGAAATGGCTGCCGAGGTTCGGTGGTGTGGTGCGGCAGGCCGAGGATGAACTGTCAGTGATCAATATGGCTATCGGGGCCGCGCTTACCGGCACCCGCACAATGGTGGCAACGTCCGGTCCCGGGCTCGCACTGATGCAGGAAGGTATAGGGCAGCTGGGCATGGCGGAGATACCGCTGGTGGTGGTCGACGCACAGCGCAGTGGCCCGAGTACCGGTATGCCGACCAAGCCGGAGCAAAGTGATCTCAACCTTTTGGTATACGGAGGTCATGGTGATTTCCCGCGTATTGTGCTGTCGCCAGGTACCCCTGAGCAATGTTTTTATCTCACTGTGAAGGCGTGCAATCTGGCAGAAATGTACCAAGTACCGGTCTTCATAGCCCTGGACCAGGGGCTCTCACAGAATCTTGCCACCATAGACCCGATCGATCAGAGCCAGGTCGTCATCAATCGCGGCAAACGACTCGACACCGAATCACTCGCCGAGTTGCCGGTGTACAAGCGTTACGCCTTCAGCGACGATGGGGTATCGGCCTTTGCCACGCCGGGCACGCCTGGCGGGATGTCGCTCGTCACCGGGAACGAACATGACGAGTTCGGTCAGGTCTCTACTGATCCGGGTAACCGTAGCCGTATGATGCACAAACGTCAGATTAAAGTTCAGGCCATGCAGCCTGATCTGCCATGTGCCATTATCTACGGTGCCAGAACAGCGGAAATCGGCTTTATCGGAATCGGGATGACTCATGGTGTGATACTCGAAGCCCAGGAGATACTGGCTGAGCGGGGTTTCTCGGCCCAGTATCATCAGCCGCAGACCCTCTGGCCGATGCTGGAGGAAACGCCTGCCTTTACCCGGGACTGTCGGTGTGTCTTTGTCGTCGAATACAACGCAACCGCGCAACTGGCGAAACTCATCGTTGCGCATGGCGGCGAAAATGCCCACATCGAAAGTATCCTCGTCTTTGACGGTGTGCCGTTACGGGCCGAAGATCTGGTTCAGAAGGTCATTGAACGACTTGATACGCGGGGGGAGAAGGTCGCATGACTGAGACATTTACACCGGGCCGGCCGATTTGGTGTGCGGGGTGCGGTGATTTTGGTGTGCTGGAGGCGCTGGTCAGCGCGCTGGATGCTCTGCAGGTACCGGCACAGGATCGCATGATTATCGCGGGAATCGGCTGTTCGGGTTCGCTTCAGAACTATTTGTCCTGTTACGGCTACCACGCTCTGCATGGCCGGGTTCTACCGACAGCGACCGGAGCTAAGCTTGCTAATCCTGACCTGACGGTTATCGGTGTAGGCGGTGACGGTGACGGTTACGCGATCGGCGGTGGGCATCTGGTTCACGCCTTCAAACGCAACCCGGGTGTGACGTATATCGTCATGAACAACGGCACGTACGGACTGACTAAAGGGCAGGCGTCACCGACGAGTGCAACCGGGTACCAGGATAATATTGAAGAAGATCTTGATCCCGTCATGCTGGGCCTGAGCATTCCTGGTTCGACGTTTCTCGCCCGTGGTTATAGCGGTCACCCCGCACAGTTGCTGCAACTGACCCGAGCGGCGCTGGAGCACAGCGCACAAGGTCGAGGAATGGCTTACCTGGAAGTTCTGTCGCCGTGTGTCACCTACAACGATACCTATCGCGAATGGCGTACCAGTGTCTACGACATGGACAACGA
>CAZEKE010000068.1:0-47569 GCA_964512815.1 uncultured Acidiferrobacteraceae bacterium | reverse complement strand
CAGGCCGATACTCTGACAACTGGTTCTGCTATGCGTATCTATTCAAATTCAGACCAAACGGGTGCATTTAACTTATTACAATTAAGAAATGACCATGTGTCTTCAACAGGAGCTATTCCTCTTTATGTCTTAAATGATAGCACAGGGGACTTAGCGAAATTTGAATCAGCAGATGCTGGTGCTGCTAGTGGCCCCACTATTGATCTTTATAGGAATTCAGCTAGTCCTGCTGACCATGATTATCTTGGTAAGGTTAAATTTACAGGGAGAAATGATACTTCTGAAGATGTTATTTATGCCAATATGTTCGTTAGAGCTATTGATGTTTCTAATGACACAGAAGACGCACAATTTAAAATTGACATGATGCTAGGTGGTACCAGCCGTACCTATATGGATTTATACCCAGGCGAAATAGGGTTCAATCAGGATGCACAGGATATAGATTTCAGAGTTGAGTCCAGCGGCAATACTCATGCGCTTTTTATTGATGGTGGTGCAGACACAGCTTATTTTGGTGTACCTTTTTATACAACCACAGCAGGAACAAGCAACTTCAGAGCAGGTGTCAACGCAGGTAACTCCATTGCAAGTGGCGGTAATTATAATGTTGTTGTAGGTGATGAAGCAGGTACTGCGCTTACTACTGGTGATGATAATGTTGCAATAGGTTATGCCGCACTCGCATCAGAAGATGCTGGAACAAGAAGTACTGCTGTAGGATATGCTGCATTGCAGACACAAAATAATGATGGTACTAATTATAATACAGCAGTAGGTCATAACGTAGGACAGGCAATAACTACAGGCATTAATAACACCCTTGTTGGTTCTTTATCGGGTGATGCTCTAATAGATGCTGATTATAATGTGGCTTATGGCTATAACGCTTTAAGCTCAGATACTTATGGAAGCAGAAGTACAGCATTAGGTTATTCTGCTCTAGCAGCGCAAAACTTTACTACGGCTAACAATACTTATAATACTGCGGTTGGCTATAACGCAGGAGGAAATATAAGCACAGGTGCTGAAAATACGCTTATAGGTGGTAATGCAGGGGACATACTTGATGTTGGTGGTAATAATGTTGCAGTAGGAAGCGGTTCTTTAACTACCGATACTAAAGGTTCAAAGTCTGTTGCTGTTGGTGTATCTGCTTTAGCAACTCAAAACTTTACAACGGCTACAGATAGTCATAATACTGCTGTTGGTTTTCAAGCAGGTGCAGCAGTAACCACAGGCCAATACAATACCCTCGTAGGCAGTCTTTCAGGTGATGCTATAACTACTGGTGATAACAACATTTTTATTGGGTATATTGCCGGTTCCGCTACGGATGTTGGTGATGGAAATATAGGCATAGGATATGCTGCTTTAATGACCAACGTGGATGGCTCTGGCTCAACTGCTGTAGGAAATCAGGCGTTACGAACTCAGGAGCCAGCTACCGCTACTGCCATGTATAACGTGGCACTTGGGTATAATACAATGTATGGGCTTACTACTGGTCTTTATAACACTGCTGTGGGTGCTTTTGCTTTAGATGCTACTGTAACTGCAAATTATAATACTGCAGTTGGTTATGCGGCATTAGGTACCAATACCTCCGCAATTAGTAATACTGGTATTGGTTATAATGCACTAGGCGCTGCTGATACAGGAGGTTATAATACTGCTGTTGGGAGCACTGCTTTAGATGCTGTGACCGAGGCAGATCGAAATACGGCTGTTGGTTATGCGGCTCTGACTACAAATATCCTTTCTGATCGGAATGTGGCAGTAGGCGCTTATTCCCTCTTCACTATGAACATAGGGTCCAATGATGATGGATACAACACCGCCGTAGGTGAACAAGCCGGTTATCTCGTAAGCACAGGCCAATACAACACATTCGTGGGGGGGCTTGCAGGTGATGGGACTGATGATGGCGGTAGTAATGTTGCTATGGGTTATCAGGCACTTAGCGGAAACTGTGGGGATAGTAATACAGTACTTGGAGCAGGTGCAGCGATTGAGACTACAGGGTCATCAAGCACATGTGTAGGTAAAAATGCAGGATATGCAATGACCTCCGCTGACAATAATTTACTGCTTGGTGCAGACGCAGGACGCACAGGAAGTCCCGGCGGTAATTTCACAACCCATGATAATCGTATCACCCTAGGAGATGAAAACATTGTAGAGTCTAATATTCAAGTAGACTGGACTGTGGCTTCTGATGAACGGGATAAGACTGACTTTACGGCTCTTGATATAGGCTTAGACTTTGTTAATGCTTTAGCCCCTGTCACTTATAAGTGGGACAAGCGTTCTAAGTACATTGACAAAGATGATCCTAGTGTTGATTTAGACGCCGTGTCGCATGATGGAACCCACAAAGAAGATTGGCTGGATATAGGATTTAAAGCTCAATCAGTTTTAGCACTTGAAGAGGCTGCTGGATATAGCTCTGATGATAAAACAAATCTTACTGTATCTTTGTCAGGTGACGGCAAGCAGTACGGTCTTCAGTACAGCAAGTTTGTACCAATCCTAGTTAAAGCAGTCCAAGAACTCTCTGCAACTGTAGAGACTCTTCAAGCAGAAATAGAACTCTTAAAAGGAGAATAAAGATGCCAGATGAAATAGTAGAAAGAACAGCCGAAGAAAAGGCTCAGATGTACGCAGCAATCCTTGGTAGCGTTAGCGTGATTACAAACGTATTAGATGAAGATAATGAGTTTGGTAGTGACCTTACACCTGCCGAAAAGAAAGAACGTATTATGCGTAGCGCAGGATATATGGCTCATGCCGTAGCTCTCGATGATTGGGGTGATGAAGACATGACACCAATTACTGAAGCTATTGCTGTTGCTGAAGCATATTCACCATAAACTAACAGGAGAAAAGACTAATGGCGGCAACATGGACAATTGAATCACTTGAAAGAACTTTCGAGCTTAATGAAGAATCAAACGTAGTGACTAAGATTCATTGGAATTGTGAAGACTCAATAACTATACAAGTTGACGGTGAGGACAGAATTATTCCTGGTAGAGTCTCTGGCTCACAACCTTTAGATACTTCAGCCTTAGAAGACTTTGTAGCCTACGCAGACGTTACAGAGGAAGTAGCCCTTGGTTGGCTAATGGATTCTGAGGAAGCAGGCTTTCAAGACGTTGTAGAGGCTAAGATAGCTGCTCAAATTGAAGAGCAATCTAATCCTACATCTGGCTCAGGTATTCCTTGGGCAGTAGTTGAGGAAGTTGAAGAAGAAGAAGCAGCCGCATAATAATAACATATTGGAGTAGTAAGTATGTCAGTGGAAACCGAATCAATAAAACCTTTAGTGGATGCAGTGGCAGTAACAACAACGGCATCTGCCTTGTTTGGTTGGCTTCCACCGATAGTAGCTATCCTCACATTAGTATGGACAGCTATTAGGATTTACGAAACAGAAACAGTACAGAAGTTTATAGAAAAATATAGTCCAGAAGATAAATAGGAGGGTATATATAATGCCAAAAATGTATGATGAGGGCTTTCCGTATCCAAAGAGTGGGGTACAGCCTAACAATAGTGATAAACTAAATCCTCCCAATGGAGGTCCAGCAAGTATTCCAGGTGGAGTAAATGATATTTATTTACCGGAAGTACCAAAAGTAGCTAATACAGATATATATTTGAAACAGAACCAAAGGGTTCCTGGTGGAGTAAATGATATTTATATGCCAGATAATAAAGCTTTATAGATAAAAAGGGGTCATTAAATTGGCAAGTAAGAAAAATCGCAATACTAAAAGTGTACGTCAAGCTCTAAGGGCGCGAAGAGAACGTCGTAATAAGGGTAGTCTGCTCGGAGTTGATAATCGTGCGCGACACCAAACTGGCGGAATACCGGGAGTTCCCGCATGGGTTCCGAAGATGGCACCTGGAGAAGAAGAATATTATTTGTATGCAGACCCTTTTAATCCTAATGCTTTTCCTCCTCCTGGTATTCCACATGAACCTTTGACAGGTGGGGGAACTTACTACAATCCTGATACTGGAGAGTTGACAGACCCAGTTTATACGACTGGTCCTTCAGTGGCTACAACTGCGGCTGCAACTACTGCTGTAGGGGGTACGACTACTCCGCCAGCGCCTCCAACACCAGAGGCACCACTTTTTACTACTTATCCAGTACAGACCGTCTCAAGGGCAGATACTGATACTACTGGCAGCGATGTTCAAACTATACCAGCTCGTACACCAGTACCAACTCCTGCTGCTGTTGCTACTGGAACTTTATCAGCGGTGACGGGTGCGGCAGCTACAGCGGCTGCTCAACCAACAGTTGCGGCTGCAACGCAAGCAATTGCTACCGCTGGCACAGTAGCTCCAGTAGGTGTAGCTACAGGTGTTGCACAGACAGGGATTGCGGAAGAAATAAGAACTCTTACAGCAGAAGCTCAGGCAGCTACACGAGATGCAGCGGCTGAAGCAGGTGCTACATTAGGCCCCGGAATGACAAGACCTCCAGAAGAGGCATATATTACAACGTTGCCAAGGCTTGCAGCAGAGACAGTTGCTCCCACAGGTACTGTTGGAGTTACGACAAGACAAGCAGGACAAATAACTCAAGACGAGATTACTAAGTTAAGACAGATTGCACAAGGTAGAGGTGTTGCTTTAACAGACCTACCTGAATACGCAATGGTAGCTACCCGTGGAGCACAGACAGGTGCAGCAGCCACAGGTGTTGCAGGTACAATAGGACCAGAAGTTACTGGTGTAGCGGCTACAGGCGTAGCAGCCACAGGAGCGAGAATTACTGGTGAAGCAGGTGCTATTGAAACAGAGAGTCCCTTTGAAGCGGCTATGCGTACAGCTCAGACAGGTACAGCGGCTGTAACAGCGGGTCCAGCACAGATGGGTACGGAGGTAGCTGAAGGAGCGACAAGAGAAGCAGTTATAGGTACAGCAGGACCAGATGCTACAGCACAAGTAGTAGATGTGACTGCAATGCCTACATTTGCACCAGTAGCTACACGAGTAGCACAGACAGGTGTTGCTGCTACAGGTGCAGCACAGACCCTTGGACCTGCTCCTAGCGAAACTGCTGATCAGCGTGTTGGTATAACAGGTGATGCGGCTGTTGGGGATAGAACACAGATTGGTGGTATTCCTACTTGGGAACAGAAACAGATAGATGATGTTATTGTAACAGATAGAATAGCTAGTGCTGCAAGTATGGCACAAGTAACGGCTGATATTCCTGAGAATATTGCTCATGATTTAGCAGAAGATGCTACTGCTGTTACGGCTCAATTGGATCAAGATCCTGATCCTACTGTAACTTTAAATCTAGCAGCTATGCCTCAAGAAGCTTTAGTATCAGTACAAATGCAAAGTCTTGTAGCGGGTATGGATAATGGAGCGATACCTATATGGGCTAGACCTGCTGTTAATGCTGTAGATCAGATGATGGCTGCAAGAGGTCTTAGTGCCTCCACTGTAGGAAGAGATGCTCTCTTTGATGCTATTATTCAAAGTGCTTTACCAATGGCACATGCTAATGCAGATACTGTAAAGCAGGATGCAATGGCACGTTTGACAGGCGATCAAAGAGCACAGTTATCGGCGGCTGAGAGTACACAGCAGATTCGTATGCAAAATCTAGCTAATCAGCAAACTTCTGAATCTCAATCAGCGCAGATGGCTCAACAAGTTAAGATGCATCGTAATGAGGTTCAACAAGAATCTAGGATCATAAAAGCACAACAACAACAAGAAAGATATATTCAAGAATTTGGTGGTGAGCAAGCTAGACAGGCTCAAATTGCACAGCAAGCACAGCAAGCTGCGATTGCGACATTTGATGGTGCAACTCAAAAAGACCTAGCTGAATTGCAATATAAGTTTTCTCTTGGTCGAGAAACTATGTCAACGAATGAACAAGGTCGTTTGGCAGAATACCAAGCTGAGATTGCCAAAGTTATACGTCAAGCAGAGTTAGCTACAGATATGGATCTCGCAGATCTAAGTTCTGAAGTTCAGACTGATCTTAAAAACTTGACAGAGCAAAACGCTACTGATCGAGCAAGTATGACTGAAGAAAATAGAATGCGTTTGGCAAATTTAAATGTCTTGGTAGATTTTAGAAAGACTGATGCTGCAATGGCTCAAGCTATGGATATGGCAAACTTATCCAATGAGCAGCAAATGAGAATGGCTGAACTGTCTGATAGGTCAGTTACAGATGCTGCAAACTTTACAGAAGAGAATAGATTTGAACTGCAACGTTTAGAAACATATACTCGATTTATGTCTGAGAATGCTCAAATTAGACAACAAACAGAGATGGCTAATTTCAGTTCAGAAGAAAAGATTAATCTTGCTAACTTAGCAGCATCAAATCAAGCATCAACTGATAATCTTACAGCAACACAGCAAACTGAATTATCTAATCTTGAGGCTAAATTACAAGTTGGTACATTAAATGCTCAGATGCGCCAGCAGATTATTACTCAGGATATGACATTACGTCAACAAATGGAGTTGGCTAATTTAGAGCAGATGAATAGAGCAGATGCTGAATCAATGTCAGCAGAACAGCAGGGTAAACTTGCAGAGTATAATGCTCAAGTAAATAGAAAGATGCGTCAGGCTGAGTTAAATCAGGATATGTCTAAGGCTAATCTTGATGCTGGTTTGAGAGTGGAACTTGCAGAACTCTCCGAAAGAAATACAATGTCAAGAGCTAATATGACAAATGAGCAGCAAATGAGGCTTGCTAATCTTCAGACTCTTGTAGAATTTAAGAAGGGAGATGCTGAGTTAGCACAGCAAATGGATCTAGCTAATTTAGCGAATGCACAACAGATGGAGATGGCAGAACTTGCAGATAGATCTGCTACAGATGCAGCAAACTTTACAGAGGCCAATCGCTTCCGTTTACAAGAGCTTAATACAACTGTATCTGTTCTGTCACAGAACCAAGAGTTATTACAACAGGCTGATCTTGCCAACCTTAGTATGGAAGAGAAGGTACGTCTTGCTAACTTAACGCAAAAGAATACTGCTGATTCTGAAAATATGACAGCTCAGAATACAGCAGATCTTGTAGCCTTTGAAGCTAAGATACAAGCGGGTCAATTAAATGCTAATCTAGCACAGCAGATGGGACTTGCGGAACTTAGCAATGATCAACAAGCAGCAATGTTTAATGCTCAAATTGATGCTAATATGGATATGTCTTTGTTTACCTTTGAGCAACAAAGAGTTATGGCAAATAGTCAATTTATGCAAAGTATGACTATGACTGATTTCAATGCTCGTCAACAGGAAGCTATGCAAAATGCAACTGCAATGGCATCGCTTGATATGGCAACAGTAGATCAACGTACAAAGTTAGCCATAACTAATGCTAATAACTTCTTATCTATGGATATGGCTAATCTCAGTAATGAGCAACAAGCACATGTCTTAGATGCTCAGTTAGAGCAACAAAGAATGCTTTCTGATCAGGCTGCTATTAATGCTGGTAATCAGTTCAATGCTAGTTCACAGAATCAGATTAATCAGTTTAATGCTAGTCTTGCTTCTCAGATAGAACAATTTAATACGGCTCAGTTTAATGCAATGGAGCAGTTTAATGTAACTGAAGAAAATAGAATGGCTGCTATTGAAGCAGGTAATGCAATAGACGTGCAGAAATTTAATAACCAATTAGCTACTCAGATTAGTCAGTTTAACTCACAACAGGAGTACCAACGCGATCAATGGAACGCTGCCAATGCTCAAGCAGTAGAACAAGCTAATGTAGAGTGGCGACGTAGAGCTAATACAATTGATACAGCAGCGCAGAATGCAGCGAATCAACAGACAGTGCAGCAGAATTTCCAGGCTACTATGGCAGAAATGGCTGCTGATGCACAATCTCTTAGAGACGATGCAGCTTTTGGATTTCAGACTTCACAAAATCGTCTGGACAGGATTTCAAGGATGTTTGAAACAGCTTTAGGTAGTGAGTTTTTCCTTAAAGAATTACCAGATTCGGCTTATGGATCAGGAGACAATACATTTTGGGATACTTTAAAGGGTATCTTCGCAGAAGAGGGCGATCCTGAAACAACAGGAGGAGGTATAGACAGTAGAACGTATGATCCAAGAACTGGGACGTGGATCTAGCTGAAGGAGCGATACATATAAATATCATTTACGTAGATATATAGGAGAAGTAGAGTAATGGGGTTACTTAGTAAAATTTGGAAGGGTTTAAAAGGAACTGTAAAAAAGATTGGGAGCGGTATTAAAAAAGCTTATAATAAGTTTGGTAAGTTTATGGGTAAGCTTGGTATAGCTGGACAAGTTGCAATGTTTTTTATATTACCTGCTGTTGGTAGTGCTTTATTCTCTAATATTGGTAGTCTAGCTTCGTGGGGAATAGAGGCAGGTGGTGCTATTGGAAAGATTGCCGAGGGTGCTGCATGGACACTTGGTAAAGCTAAACAATTTTCTCAATTTGTTGGGAAAACATTTAATACAATTACTAAGCCTGTTACCGAGTTCTTCAAAACTGTTGGAAATTATGCTGGTAGTAAGCTTCAAGCTCTAAATATTCCAATGCCAAAAAGTTGGAATATTCCACAAAATTATAGCTTCGAGCAAGCTGCCACTGATTGGTGGCAGAAGGGTGTAACAGATAATTTTCATGCTCTTGGTGAGGCGACAGGTAATTTATTTTCAAAAAGTATTGAGAGTGCGTTACCTGATATACCAGCATCTATAAAATTATCTGATACTGAGACACTTGTTTCAGATGCCGTTCCTATGACACCTTCTCAGGAAGGAAGATTTGGTAAGGAAACATTAAGAGAGAATTATCGTATAGTAACCCAAGCACCTGCACCACCTCATCCATCCCATAAATTCCCTGGAGGTCCGAGGGTTGATCCATCTATTGAAACTATAGATGAGGATAGAGTAAGGGAAATTCTAAAACATACTAAGGATGGAGTGTACAAAGCCCCAGATCCTAAAGCTCCTAAAACTTTACCACAGAAAGCTAAAGAAACAGTAATGGCGCTTCCAAGGGATGTTTATGATGCAACTACAGAAACTCTTAAAAGAGATGCAGGTCTTAGCCTACTGTCTGGTCAAAAAGTAGGAACATTAGCATATTTTGATGATCCTGATATTGATGAAGGTTCTAGAAGGAGAGGAACATTCCAAGGAGAACCTGCACCACTTGCAGGAGATCTAGATTTTAGATCTTTTATGTCCCTCTCATATGATTTTAGTCCAGCAGATACATCTGGACTTTGGGGAGGACGCAGTAATTATAAAACCTACATGAATAGATTTGGACCTCAACAATCACAATACGCATAAATAAAAGAGAATATATATTATGGCAGAAGTAGAATTTACAGAAGAAGAAGAAGCAGCAGCAGTACCGGCACCAGATGAGAATCCTCTCAGAGGGGCGTTTATGCAGAACGTTGGTAAGATGGAACGTCCTATGCCTGGACAATCTTTAACAAATGATCCTGCGAATCCTCTTCCATTTGAACAACCTCCTAAGTTTGTGGATAAAACTGATGCCTTAGAATATCTGTTTGCTAGTTTTGTAGAAGAGCAAAAATATGTAGCTTTAATGTCTGCTCTAAAACAGGGTTTGCCTGTAATGGATCTAACAAAACTTCTTCTAGTTTCAGGCTTTCAGGATGGTATGTGGAATTATGATCTGATGCTTATTTTGATAGAGCCTACTGCTTATATGCTTATAGCATTAGCAGAACGTGCGGATATTGATTTTAAAATAATATCTCCTGAAGATGATGATGATGAAGCAGATGAAGAAGAAATATACGGTAAGCCTCTTCAAGATGAGGAAAGATACAAGTTAGGGGCAAGTAGAAAGACTCGTGTACTAGATGAGAAGATAGCGAGTACAATGTCTGCCAACACACTCCCAACAGAAATAGCTGACAAAATACAAGAGATAGAGGTTCCTCAAAGTCTCATGGCAAGACCTTAATTTATCTGGAGAATAAACTAGATGGCAAATAATGACGAAGCAAGAGAACTTTTCCAAACATTTTCATTGTTGGGAAGTAGCATGGGTGAAGGGTATCGCCAAGCCAGTGCAGAAGAGGAAAAGGAGAGAAGGAAGGCTAGACGCGAACAGCTTCTTCTAACTCTTTTCGGTCCTGCTGTTGCTGAAGGTGTTACAGGGCTTATAAAGGCACCGTTTCAAGAACCTGTGAATAGGTTTCTTGCGACAGAAGGTAGAAATATTCGTGATGCTTCTGGTAAGATAGTTGGTTATAACAGAGGTGGTAGAGATGTTAAACTAATTGCTAAAGGTTATCAGGATCTTTCGACAACGATAAAGGGCGTAGAGGAGGCGGCAAAGCGATCCGGTTTCAGTGTCTATGATTATTTTCAAGACGGAGCTTTAACAAAACTTGATGATGGGTTAAGAGATGTTGTAGGTGAGCCTGATGCGGATGTTCTTGCGTTATTAGATCAAGGTAATAGACGAGATGTTGCTAAAAAAATAGCTCAGCGTGACTATGATGAGTATGTTAGAGGAAAGGCACTCGCAAGTAACTTTCCTACACAGAAAGCAACGGATGCTGAAATCGCCCGTCTGCAATTAGTCCCTGGAAACTGGGGTCAAGGCACATACAGATTATTTAAAAGACTTATACGAGGTGAAAGTCGTGATACAGTCATGGAAAGGGGCATACGCAATCTAGAAGATACGCTTGGTATTGAGTTCACGCAAGAGGCGCTAGATGAGGCTAGAACTATAATTGATAGAGCATCTAGAGTTGGTGATGCATATGATATTCCCACTGAGATTGATAGGCTTATTGCAGATAATCCAAAGTTAGGTGAACAGATAAATCTTACAAGAGTAGAGGCTAGGAATAATCTAACTCGTAATTTAGAAAATGCGTCATGGAGAAAGTCGGCACTTGCTGGTACTCATGGTAGTGCTGCTAAACGTTTTGTATTAGCCAATAAAGATGCGAATCCAATTGCCTTTAGTGATGCAATGACAGAAAAAATAAATATTCCTTCACTCAGTAAAGCTAATCAAGATCTGTTTGCGGCTATTATTCAAAATGATAGTTCGGTTCAGACAGAAATTGAACAGCTAAGAGAGCACATTGCTCAATATGAGTATGATATGACCTATGAAGATTTAAGAGATGGTGAAGATACAACACGTATGACGAGGGTGGACTCTTTTGTTGATGATTCACTAAGAAGTATATATGGTGCTGCTCAAATGAAATCAGTTGAACAAATAACTGGACTAATGGATCTTGGTAGGACACAAGACTTAGAGAGATTGGGTATCTTTGATCCTAACTCAATGAGGGGTCAAGCCGCTGTTCTTTCAAATATGCGGGGGATTTTAAGACATAATTTAGATACTAGAGATGTTGAAACTGGCTGGTGGTTGTGGAAAGAAACCAACCCTCAACTTACTGGTGGTATAGATTTAGAAGAACTTATGTCAACTACTTTTAATTCTTCTAATTTAGGTGAGGCGGCTAGAGTTATAACTGAGGGAGTACCATCCGCACAAGCTAGGTCTACGGAAAGGTTAGACAATCTTTCAAGAGATGTTTTTGAAATGTTAGAGACTGAATCTCCAGAAGCAATCGTTTCTTTTATAAATGATGTAGAGCCAGTACTTAATGAAGCTGGCCTTCGTTTGCCATCTAACGTTAGAGAACTTCGTACTCGATTAGAAGAAGAAGAAATTAGACCTCTCGTAGAATTAAATCTATCTAAATTTGTTACAGGTGATCCGAATATCACTATACCTAATATGTTTCAAACAGAATATGATGTTTTGCAAACAAATGCACGAAAGAAACTAACTGAAGGTATAGCAAAACAATGGCTTCCTGTTGGTCGTGAACTATTTGTTAATCGAGGCAATGAAAAAGCAAAGTCGGCTATTAAGAAGTGGTGGGGTACACATTTTGAAGGTTGGAAAGTTAAAGAAGTAGATGAATTTGAGAAAGCTTTATTAGATCAAGGTAAAAATATACTAGATGTAGCCCAAGAAACATTTTGGAACAATCAAGGTAAGGAAGATGAGGAAGGTAATAAGGAAGGTATACATATTATACGTAACTTGGTGAACCCACATAAGTTCCGTAGCTCCGCAGATTTTAAAGAGCTTACAGATTGGTTCATGTCTAATACTGAGAACCTGGCATTGTTGGAGGAGGTTAACTATAATTTAGTAGACTTTGCTAGTAGGAAGCAAACTGGAAAAACTCTCAAGCCTTCTACTGTGGAACAGCCAAATGGTGAAGTACCTTCTTTGTTTGAGAATGTAACAAGCTATCATTATGATAGGCTCGGTATAGGAGATCATTCCAGAGCAAATAGTATTATAGATAACTTTATATCTTGGCTAGTAGAAGTTGAGAGTTCAAGTGATTATTCAGCTAAGAATAAAATCAGTTCGGCTGCTGGAGGAGTCCAATTCATTAAAAATTCTGTAATTCCTGCTTTAAATAGACTGGAAAAAAGAGCAGGGGAGGCAGCGTGGACTACTGCTTTAAGAAAAGATATGGGAGAGGTTACTACTAGAGAAGAATTTCAAGAATTATTTATACAGTTATCACCTCAACAGCAACACACACTACTAATGGGCGATTTATTAGAGAAGACATTTATCTCAGACGGTGCGCCAGTTTCGGGCCTAGGTGATAAATGGTGGAAAAAATTATTAACTTCTACTGATGTTGAAGATAGAAAAGAGGCAGCTTTACAAATTTATTACTTAGGACATCATACCAACCCTGACAAAGCAACACGGGAAAGGGCAAATAAACTTCTCGATAGGTTTTTTAAATAGGCTTTAATATGGCTGAATCAGCATTAGACAAATATACAGATCCTTCTTATTGGGACTCATTAGTATATGAGGATGAAGAAGAGGAAGAAGAGGAAGAAGAGGAATTTAAGATTCCTGTTCCTGTTGTTGAGGCCCGTGAAGAAGCTCCAGAAGAAGACCTATTAGATAAGTATACTAATCCTACCTATTGGGAGGGTTTAGAACCTTCTGATGATGAGTTTGATATGGAGGACATCTCTACAGAACGTAAGATGCTATATGGTGCTGAACAAGAAACAACTCTAACGGGTAATATTATTCGGTATGCTCAAGCTCTAGGAAGAACTGTGTCAGAAGACGACCAAACTTTTACAGGTGCTCTTCAAGATATAGAAGATGAGCGTCAGAGAGATATATTTGAAAAGTTTAGAGAGTTTAGAGGCATACGCCAACAAGATGAAGATGCTGCAATCCTTACAGGTCGCATAGGTGTAGCCATTGCTGACCCGCTAACATGGGTACTTCCGTGGGCCAAAGTTGCTAAAGCTGGTAAGATAGCTTCAATAGCAATGGGTGCTGGAGTCTCTGCAAGCGATGAAGCTCTTAGAGAACAGTTAGTTTATGGAGAAGTAAACCCACTGACTGTGGGAGCAGCCACTATCCTTGGTGGCGCTGGTGGTGCTCTCGGTGCCGCCCTTGTTAGAAACAAAGTGCCTCCAGCAGGTATTCAAAAGATAGAAGAGATTCTAGATGCTCCTACTGGCGCACAAGCTATCCCCCTTAATGTATCTGATACGACACGCGATGTTGTTAGAGACTATCAGCGTCGTTTTTGGATGGGCGCTAGTGATGAAGAGTTTGAGGCTGTAGAGGAAGCAGCCGAGCGCGTAGTTCCTAGAAGTGTTGTTGAAGATGTAGAGCTTAATAAACCAGCACTAACAAAAATTAGAAGTAGAACAGATAAATTAAGAGATAAGATAGTAGAACTAGGAGCCTTAGTAAGTGCGACAGGTTCTGGATCTAGGAAATCTTTATTAAAGAAAGAATTGAAGATTGCAAAGAAAAGATTAGAAGATGCTGATAATAAAATGTGGACAGGTGTTAAAGATAGAAGTGTTGGTAGAGCGGATTCAACACTTGCTATTCAAGAAGACTTATCTGCAAGTGGTAAACTGACTGAAGGAATTATCCATCGTATGGTACATGAACTGACACGGCCTGTGATAGGTGGTGTAGGTGGTTATGTGGTTAGTGGCTTTATAGGTGATGAAGAAAGTAGTGCCTGGACTATGGGTCTAGTGGGTGCTGGTCTAGCGGCTGGTCAATATCAAAAGATTTTACAAAGAAGCAAGCTTACAGACTTTGAAAAGGATACAGCTAAGATGGCTCTAGAGGAAGGTATAATAAATAACTTCAATAGAACTATGAAAATTGCAACGGCTGGAACCACAGTAGCACGGCTCGATGCAATGGGCGGTTGGGCTAAGGTGATGGGTAATATGTTATTCAATCGTCAAGGGGCCACCACTGATTCGGTAGAATCTACTATTAATAGGGTTAAGAGAGATTTTAATCTGCAACTATTGGATATATTTGGGGACTCTGCTGAAGATTTAACTATCAGGCGGGCTGTTGGTGAGGTTATGAATGAGTTCACTGATATTGGAGCGATAAGAGTTGGGTATACAGGTATTGCAGATAATCTAAGTTCTCTAACACAGTCACAGGTTGATGAGATTGGACGTATCACACCTCTAGTTAGAGATCTTCAGAACACTATTAAGAGTGGGATGGATGAAGTAGGTGTTCAGTTCACAGAACTAGAACACTATGGAATGGCTCAATTGTGGGATACTATAGCTATTGGTAAGAATGTCGGAAAGTTTACTGATGATCTTCGTGTTGCCAGAGGGAAGCAAAGAGCTAATGGTGGTAAGATGTTCCAAGTTCAAGCATTCACAGACAATATTCGAGGTATAAAAAGATTAAAAACTGGTAAACAACAGTATGTAAAGAATTCTGCATTTACACGAGATGGTAAATTTAGACCACTTGCAAAACACTTTGAACAAGAAAGAAAGTTAATAGATGCCGACGCTAGAAAGTTTATGGCAGAGAATGGGTGGATTGATATGGACGCTTTGAATGTAGTTTCCACCTACGCAGACAAATCTATTAAGACGATGGAGTTTGCAAGAGTCTTTGGTGCCAATGGAGAGTTCTTTAACCATGCCTTTAGAGACATTAGAAGGGCCTTCAGAGATGCTGGAGATCCAAAGTTACAGAGATTTGAAGAGAAATATGTTAATCAGATGAGAGACTCTGTAGATGCTTTCTGGGGCAAATATGGGATGGGCGATAATGCATATAGTTCTGCTGGTGCTACTTCAATGGCAACATTGGTGTTCTTGGCAAATACAAACTATCTTCCTCGTGTTGCAATAACCAGCTTGGCTGACTTAGTACAACCATTTCAAAACTCAGGAATTGGTTCTTCTACTAAAGCATTACTATCACGATTCAATCCTAATATGGTTTCTTTTTCCAAACAAGTAAAATTTAAATCTGACAATGCTTGGGAAAGGGAATACAGTGCTTTACAAGCTCATGGTGGAGACCCATTTAATAAGTGGCAGACTAGGCTAGGTGACTGGAATCAGAAATTTTTCCAAGTTGTACAGTTGCAGCGTATCACATTAGCAGCACGTAATTTTGCTTATGATGCTGGTGTTAATCAAGCTTATAAAATAGCGAGGAATGTTACTAGGAAGGGCGGTAAAATTTCCAAGGGGACTCGTGAAGAAATGGGGAGCCTTGGTCTAACAGGCGACGACCTTACTGTGTTAGGCCAATTTAAAAATGTTAGAGAAGCTTTTGATGCGGGAGAAGGCAATGTTATTTTGGATAGGATTGGATTAAATGCGGCAGATAGGGATGCTATTGTTCCTCTTGTAGGAAATAGGTTACTATTTACACAGAGTCGTAATCCTTATATACGTTCATTAGGTCAGTTTCTATCGTGGGCGCAGGGTAAGACATCACAAACAAATTCCCTTGTAGCAAGGATAGAGAATGGTGATGCGAAGATGGCTGTGAGAATGTTAGGACTGACAACTATGTATGCGGGAGTTCAGCAGTTGCGTGAGTGGGCTAAACCTACTTATGATGAAAATGCCCATGATAAGTACTCACCAGTATCTACACAGGGTTTAAAAGAAGCGGCAGAACTTTCTGGTAACTGGTTGCCTTGGCACATAAATAAAATTGTGCGTATGTTCCAAACACCCCAAAATGCAGACCTACTTGCTAATGTAAGTCCCTCGCTTGGCTTGATAGAAGACTCTTGGGATACGACATTTAAAATATTTCGTAATATAGAAGATGAAGATACAGAGGGTGTTATTTCTAACCTATTGGATGTTACTCCAGGCGGTAGAGAATTGAAAGGTTATGGTGAAAGATCCGATCTGTTTGAAATAAGGGACAGACCTAGAAAAGGACGTGCTATAGGAGGTCTTGTAGAAGATGTTCCAGGTGTTCCAGAAGAACCTGATGAACGTATAGATAAGATGACAGGAAGGCCCTACAATGAACAAGCTGGTGGAGCCTTTGTAGATGAGGAAGATCGTGGACCTACTGAAGACTTAGATAGGCTTGGATATGCTGAAGGTGGTTTTCTTAGTACAGACAAAGAGAACTATTTGGAGCAGTGGTCAAGAGAAGGAGCGCAAGCTCAACAGCAAGAATGGATAAGAAATCAATATAATAATATGTTGGGTAGAGTAAATTCTATAACTGGTAAGACGCAATGGTTTAAAGATGAGGATGGACAGCCTCCAGATTTTAGTTTGTTAAGCGGTGTACCCGGTCAAGAATCTATAAATACACGACCAGTTATGTATCGAGAAGCAGCAGATAATGCTGAGATGGCTAACCTTAGACGTTCCCTAGATAAAATGGAAGAGACAGAATTTAGTCATTGGTCGCAACTGCAATTAAGAAAGACACCAGAACTACAGCACGGGGGTCGGTTCGGTCTTTTTGCAGAGATTGGTGAATTTGCTCCTGGTCGTGGGTCTAGGGGTGGAGAGAATGTTAGAATGTACGGTATGCCTCCAGAAGGAGAGGTGTCCAAATATTCACCCATCGCAGGAATGTATTTTAGGAACTTGGACAAAGAAGGCAGATATGCGGATGAGGGATCTATCCTAGGGTCTCCTCAACACTTTCCAGAGTTTTACGAAAAAGTTACAGAAAGCCTTCCTGATAGTGTATCACAAGAAGAGACTATTCGTGCAGGAGATATATTTGTGGAGGGTCAAAGTATGCTAAAGGGTTCTCCTGAAAACACGGCTTATACTTTATGGCATGAAAGGATGCATCGTGGGATGTATCGAAGTTTAGGACAAGCAAATGAGTATCTTGAACAGTATAAGAAAATTGTGCATAAGCCCGAAAAGTTTTGGACAGTCAATGAAAAACGCTTATATGAGCAGTACAGTGGCGTTTTAGGCAGCACTCCGAAAGAGGTTGACAGAAATATATCTGTTCTAGACGGTATTTTAGAAAATGGTCATCGTTATATAAATATTCTAGAAGAAAGATATCGGGGTGGTGTCTGGGATATGTTTCAATCATTAGAATTGTACATGATGGAGTTGGCTCATAAGGAAGACCTACCGATAGGACGTTTTACAGAATTATATCGTGACTTACATAAGTGGAAGGATACTCTCCCTAGAGAAAGAATATACACGTATGAGCAAGTAATACCTGCACTTTCTAATGAAACGATGCAGGATTATGTGGATTGGTCTGATGATCGCATAGACGAACTAGAACAAGCTCAAAATATTGTAGATGCTATGCTAAGTCAGGATGAATCTAAAACACGTTTAGAAAGTATTAAGGACTTCTTCTTGGGGCTTCTCTTTAACTAGTCCGTATGGACAATGATGGGACAATAATATTAATTACTGAGCTTCTCGAACAGAAGCGACGTAAAGAAGAGGAGCTAGAATTTTATCATAGAGAACTAGAGCAGTTAAAAGTTAAAGCCGAGATTGTTGAGAAAGAATTACTGATGACTCGGATGATTATAGATTTAATTGAAAATGAGAGGATACGTACAAAATAGTTTGGTGCTGATTTTACTATTAGGATGCGCCTCTATATCTCAAGAACCAAGAACATTTGAAGAAATAAAACATAAGCTACGTGGAGAAGTTCAAAGAGACTGTGAAAAGGAAGTGTTTTTGGGTATACAACCAGATTATCCACTAACAAATTATAGTACATATCGTATACTTATGGAGATGGGTATTGATGGACCGTCACCTTCAGAATGGTGTCGTGAATACGCAAGGAGTAAAGTACCATGAAGAATAAAGAGTTACATGAAAAGATTTTATATCCTGTTACCCGTGTCCGTTGCGGCAAGGGTGGTGGTAGCGGCGTACTTGTTTATAGTAAGCCAGATCCTAAGACTAATAAGTACATCAACATCGTACTTACCTGTCAGCACGTTATCGCTGAAGCTATAAAGCTTGAGGATCGTTGGGACACTGTACTAAAGAGAGAAGTTAAAAAGGATATTATGGAGGAGGTTGCCGTAGAGATATTTCAATATGATGACTCTACTGTAGTTTCTTCAAACTCTACACAAGCTCAGATCATTGCTTATGATGAGCACCATGATCTAGCAGCAGTCATGCTAAATAACAATCATAAGATGGACTACACAGCCTCCATCCTACCTAAAGATGAGATAGATGATCTACGCTTATTTGATCCAACGTGGACAAGTGGCTGTAGTCTTCTACATGACCCCTTTGCAAACCCTGGCACACTTACCTACCTCCGAGAACTCATTGAGCAGAAGTCCTATATTATGACGAATGCTTCGAGTGTATTTGGAAACTCTGGAGGAGGTTTATTCCACGGTGACAAGGGCCATCTATTAGGGCTAACGAGCCGTATAACTTCCATGCAGTTAGGCTTCGGGATAGATGTTATGACTTGGATGGGCTTCAGTACACACCCTGAGAGGATGTATGAGTTCTTTGATCATCAAGAGCTACAGTTCTTGTATGACAAAAACGATACCTTTGAAGCTGGTAAGAGGCGGCGAGAGGCGAAAAGAAAGAATGCAATTAAGAGCTTTTTAATGTCTGGTCAAGACTTAGGAGAGCCTACTCAAAAAGAAGAAACCTTTTCAGAGGAAGATGTCATAGGACCGTATGGTGGGTTAGGTGATGGTAGTATTTGGTAGGATTATAACTAATGATTTTATATGATGAAAGACAACTTGATAAAGCTTATCGTATATATGCGAAACATCAAGGTATAAACGGTGTTCCATTTATAAGTATTGATAACTTTAGAAAGATGTTCGAGGAGCAACAAGAGGCCCTGCTAGAGGATCTCACAGAGCTGTTTGGAGGTTTTGATAATGATCCCAATTATTGATGCTATTTCAAGACTTGCAGGAACGTGGCTAGAAGGCCGTGTAGCGAAGACTAAGGCTAAGGCTGAAGCAGAGGCTACGGTTATGATTAAGCAAGCCGAGAGTGCTGCTGATTGGGAGGCTGCGATGGCACGTAATAGCGGTCAAAGCTGGAAGGATGAGTGGCTAACGCTGCTCTTTAGTATACCTCTTATCATGTGCTTCATACCTTCAATGGTTCCATATGTTAGAGAGGGATTTGCAGTGCTAGAGAGTATGCCTGATTTTTATCAATATACTTTGTCTGTTATTGTAGCGGCATCCTTTGGGGTGCGAAGTGTGATAGGCGTTATGAATAAGAAGAAGAAATGAGTAATTTTGATAGCTTCTGTACTCGGATGTGGCTTGATCACTGTGATGAGAACAACGATGTATTGTCAACAAGGCTCACCCTAGATGAGTACAAAGATCTTTACATGTGGTGGCTCTCAGGAATATTTTATAAGAGAGAGTGGCTGCAAAACGAATGACTACGTGACTGCTTTTATGTCCAGTCTCTTAGCTTGTATAAATTTTTCTGAGTAAGTAAGCACTAAACTTGCGTGTTTCTGTATATGATTTAAAAGCATTTCAGAATCTTTTCCAGATTCTACATTAGCCAGTGCATCAGCTAAAGAGGATATAATATCACTATTTGTTTTCATAATGACTTCCTCTTGGCTCATGATACTAAATGGGAAATCGAAATCTGTCATTAGAACACCTCCACAGAATATATCAGTACTAAGGCGACTACTATAGAGATAGTCATTAACTTACACACATCTTTATAATTTTTCATTTCTTTATCTAAATGCATCTAATTCAGCTTCCAGGTAATTATGTAACCTATCAAGCTTTATATGCCCCTCCTTTAATATCTTTCTAACTAACAATAACTCATCGCCCTCAAATACTTTGTGAGCGTCCTCGGTTGGAAGACCACTAAGCTCAGTAATGAGATTCCCTTTTGCATCTATCAGTATTCTAAATGATAGAATATTTCCTTCATTGCTCTTCAATTTGTTCATACTTCTGTAAATCCGTAAATATAATCCTCTCTTGGTTTCCTCGAAGCCCTGCCTTCTGATATGAAGTTGACCTGCCCTCAAAGAAGTTCTGGTGTTCAACACCAAGCACTTCGTCTACCCAAGGTAGTGGATTGTCCTTAACCCCAAAGTTTGGTTTGAGGCCCAACTGGAGAAGTCGCCTGTCAGCTATGTATCTATTATACTCGTACATTTCCTTCTTAGTTAAGCCCTGGATATCACCCATCTCGAAGACAAGATCTAGAAACTTATCTTCTAGATGCACCATCTCTCTACAGGTTTGATATATTTCCTTCTTGAAATCGTCTTGCCAAATGTCAATGTTCTCGTGTACAAACTCCCTGAATAACTTAGTCATTGCTTCGACATGAAGTGATTCATCTTTGATACTAAATGTAACAATTTGACCCATTCCTTTCATCTTACCGAACCGTGAAAAGTTTAATAAGATGATGAAACTACTGAACAGTTGAAGCCCCTCAGTAAATGCTGAGTAAACTGCTAAAGCTTTGGCAATAGACTCCTTATTAGAGGCAGTAACTTTAAAATTATTAACATATTCATGCTTCTTAGCCATCTCCTCATACTCATCAAAGGCTTTATACTCTAGCTCTGGCATACCTACCGTATCTAATAGTAGGCTATAGGCATGTTGATGAATGCTCTCCATATTTGCAAATGAACCCATCATCATACGTGCTTCAGGCTTTTTAAATATACGCATGTATTTATCTACATACCCTGCACCAACATCAACATCTGATTGGGTGAACAGCCTGAATATCTGTGTCAATAAATTTCTTTCGACATCCGTTAGAACCTCTGACCAATCTTTAACGTCGGTGTGCAGGGGAACCTCTTCGGGCAACCAATGCATTTTGTTCTGCTCAAGATAGTAATCAAACATCCAAGGATGATCGAACGGTTTGTAATAACTTCTAGTACTAAGAAGACTCATTTATTGTTCTCCACAGGGAAGCAATTAAAGTTTGCAGCCACAGTCCGACGTTCCCCTTCTCCCCTAAAAGGATAGACTGTGTGTTGCAACCAAGAAGGAAAGAAATATATTGTGCCTACTTTAGGTTTACACATAGTAGCATATGTAGGTTTTAATATTTCTTTATCTCTTGTCGAGTTTCTACCATAGAAAAATTCTAAGAAACCATCTGAACAACCTGAAGCATTGTAATAATTAAGCTTCCCTTCTTCGGATGGGTCAGTTAATTTAGAAATCTGTTCTGGAATTTTAGTCCAGGTAGTACAACTAACACCCATAGCTGTCTTGGTTCCGTGATCATGGAGTGGATTATAATCTCCTTCGTAGCTATGAACTGACCATAGTTTATCTATATCTATTTGTCTATCGCCAATAAGCGTTTGCCCTGTCATGCCTAGAAAGTCTGCTACATACCTAGCAGCTATACTGCAAAAATCTATTCTAACTTCCTCCAATTCTTTACACTCATGATCCATAGTAAGCTGTTCACCGCCGTGTATCTGTCCAACTAATGTGTCGGCGGCAGTCTTACGATCCTTATTTTTTAGTAACTTATCTAAATACTTATTTAAAGAGTCGATAATTTTTTTAGGAATCTGTGCCTCCATTAAAAACACGGAAGGCAGAGTCAGCATTTTATATGTTAGTTCAGTCACTCGATGTCATCTTGGTAACGTACAAAATATTCAAGTGCTGTTATCTTTTCTTCGGCCTGTGCAAGCTGTGCAACCAGTTCATCCATAGAATTTATTAGATGAGGGTGATCCCCAACAGCTACAGGATTTTCAAAATAGTTGGAAAGCTCTGCTTTAGCTATCGCTACTTCTGCTTTGTATCGGGCCTTGAGTGCCTGGTATTTCATATTCTTTCTCCTTAATAAGGTCTTCTATTCTCCAAAGTCCCAAGGACTTGTCTTTATATATTCCGCCAGATTCTGTACATCCCTCATTAATTATTTTTATCGGTTCAGGGAGAGAGAATGGCGGTATTTGTAAGTTTAGTGGTCTCCAATTCCCAGTACTTATCTTGGGATTGTGGTCCCTATCTGGAAATGTGGTAGTAAGTAAATATTTTATATCTGATCTAGAAAGGTTATCTATAAAATTCATGATATCTTCATGTGTTAGATGGACAAGGCAATCTCGTACCAGTATAAGATCTACTTTCGGCAGATCATCTTTAGTTATGTCTAGTTGTCTAAAAGACTTGTTCTTAGTTTCATACTGTTTGTTGTTTGTGATAATATCAGGAACAATGTCTGCTCCAATGTACTTAGTATTACCTAACTTTACCTTCTCCATCCAGAAGAAGTCTCCGCATGGAGCATCCAATAGTGATTTTATTTTGTAATCTTTTAAGAGCTTTGGTAACTCTACAATACACTTCTTAGTTTGGTCTAGTCTTGATCCGCTTCCAGATAGAGTATCCTTGTTACCCCACTTTTTAGACTTATAAATGTCAGTAAATTTTTCTTCAAGTGACGTAACATGTAATACATTAGAGTCCATTTCTTCTATAACATTGTCTAGAAGACGCTCTAATTCCTCTCTCGTATAGTTCCACTCTGTAAAGTGGTCAATGATTGAACGTATCATGGGGTGGTTCTTATCTTTGTATAGTTCCATCCAACCTATCATAAAATTTCTAGCCTTGCAATGCATGTCTATAAGATACTTAACTCCTTCAGGTCTTCCAAATCTATGGAGCCACTTTAGAAAAGGAAGACACAACGCACGACCACCCCTTTGTCTGAACTTCTCATGTAGGTAAAATTCTTCTCCTCCAAATCCTCGAAGGAGCGGGTGGAATCCAGGCCAATGTTCTTTCTTACAGGAGAAGATTCCACATCCCATAGCAGGTATCTCAAATGCTTCTCCAGATTTTAATAAATTTTCATCTGTTGCCCAGTGTCCATATGCTTGATTCTGCCATTCCATATTTAAATGAGTTGAGTACCCTATAAGATCTTCATGTATGAGTGGTCCCTGTATTAGATCTTTAGTATTGGGAAAGGCTGTATAGTAACTAATCAACTGTTTAAGTGATCCTGGGGCCAGCATGACATGACAGTCTATACATAGAACATAATCACTTCTCGCTTGTTCAAATACCTGACCCTTAACAAAACAACTTTCGTATTCTGTAAATGGGATATATCTACCATTAGGTACATTATCCTCCATAAACTTCTTTACTTCTTTACCATGCTTTCCATCTGGACAATTATCAATTACAAGTATTTCAACCTGGTCCATAACTTCAGGGTGGTACAATCGTAGCGCCTGAACAGAGAAGTAGACCCCATCATAGTCTTCATATGTCGCCATCCCAACAGTTAGACTGGTCATAGTTTTAGATATATACCTACAAGTACTAAAAATACTGCGGCTAGTTCCACTCCTAGTATGGTATGATACCATATCCAACGAACTTTGTACATTCTCAACTCGATTCTCCTATCTTCCTGTTGAAGCTCATAGTCTTCCATAAATTCTCTTAGTCTTGTAAATTTACCCTTCACAACTTAAACACTCCACATCCTCCAGATTTATCCTTGGTATTTTTATATTCACATTCTCTGCATCTCTAACCGATTCAGATCTTAGGTAGTACATAGACTTCAACGTATTAGCTCCTGCCCAATGGACATCATTGACATACTGTAGGAACTTATCGTGTACTTCCTGTGGCTCTGTCGTTGGTGGAGGTGTAAAGAATAAGTTTACGCTCTGACTCTGACATATATACTGCTGCCTCTGGTGAGCGTGTTCTATCAACCATATTTGATTTATTTCAGGGGCCGTTTTAAAGACCTCTTTCTCATCATCATCTAGTATATCTAGGTGCTGAACAGATCCTTTGTGACTTATAATGTCCTTCCATACTTCCTCACGCTCCTTAACCTTTAGTCCCTTCTTTACTAAGAGCCTATCGAGATAAGGGTTTTTAACCTGGAAGCTGCCACTTAGAGTCTTGTGCGTATATGCGTTAGCCCTCGTTGGCTCAATAGAAGGACTCGTTCCACCGCATATAATGGAAGAAGAAGCATTAGGAGCAACAGCCAATAGATTAGCATTACGCTTAAAACTCCCAGCCATATCAGGTGCCTCCCCACGATCCTTGCCCAGTACCATAGTCGCTTCTTCAGCCTTGTGCTTAATCGTTGAGAAAGCTCGGTGATTAAAGCTTGAGGCGAGTACTCCCTCGAAAGGTAACTTACGATGTTGTAAGTAACTATGAAACCCCATCGCTCCAAGTCCAACTGAACGTTCTCTATATGCTGAGTAAGCGGCTTTTGCAAAACCTTCTTTACCTTCTTGAACATAATTCTTAAATCTCCTGAAATTTGCATTATAATCACTGTCCAATACTTTTGTATCGACTATACTTTCAATAAATAATTCTAAAACATTATCCAGCATCGTAACCATATCTGCTATAAAATTATCATCCTCTGACCACTCATCAAAGGTCGCTAGATTAACACTCGATAAACAACAAACAGCAGTCCTCTCCTCGTCTGTGGGGAGGGTTATCTCAGAACAAAGGTTGCTTTGATTTATCTTTAAACCTAAGCTCTTTTGTTCACTCGGCAGAAATTCATTACATTTGTCTATATTTAATATGTATGGCTCTCCTGTTTCAAAACGGGTCTGTATAAGCTGCCACCATAGGCTCCTGGCACTCACAGTCTTTAAGCATTCCTTTGACTTAGGATCTATTAATCTCCAAGGCTCGTCTGCTTGTACTGCATCCAAGAATTGATTAGTTATATTGACTCCATTATGAATGTTAAGGCTCTTGCGATTAATGTCACCACCCGTAGGCTTACGCATCGCTATGAACTCTTCAATCTCAGGATGAGATATATCCATGTAGGCTGCGTAGCTGCCACGCCTTGTAGTGCCTTGGTTAAAGGCAAGCATACAGGAATCTACAACGTGCATGAAGGGTATAGATCCTGTTGATCGGCTACCGCTACTTGTTGATACACCACTAGATCTTACGTCACCCCAATAACCTCCAATACCGCCACCGGCAGAGGCTAACCAGATGTTCTCATCATAGTGCTGAGACAAACCCTCCCTTGAGTCTGGTACATAATTTAAGAAGCAACTGATTGGGAGTCCTCGTGTAGTACCCCCATTAGATAGTATGGGTGTGCTGAACATAAACCAGAATTTACTGGCGTAGTTGTAGAGACGCTGCGCTAATTCATAATCTGTATTACCCTTGTAAGTTGCAGAAAACACAGACGCTCTAGCGAAAGCCTCTTGCGGGGATTCTTCATCTCCCCATAAGTATCTATCTTGTACGGTTGATAGGCCGAAATCTTCTAGTAGGTTATCATGTTCATAATCTATTTGGATGCCCAGGTATTCCTGCACTCCAACTCTAGGTATATTTGTCGAGATCATCCTTATCTTCCTTGTATCTTAATTCATCTTTTTTTATTTTTTTAAATCTTTTACTTTTTGAATTAGTTCTAGATTTTCTACGCTTAATATATTGTAAGCGTCTATCACTTTTCCTGTCCCAAGACATCGTGATCCTCCATAAACTTCGTAAGGCGCTTCTCATACCATTCAGCTTTATCTAAATCTTCAAAGCCATTCTTATACCTAAATCTCCAACGGTACTTCATAGAGTTGCCACGTAAATATCCTATATATTCTTCCTCTGATAACATAGCTTCAATGGCATCTATGCACTCAGTATGTCCCTGATTATAATGTACAGGACTATGTACATTATTGTATTGTTTATTGTAATCATCAGACTTGTAGTTCACATCCGCCACTATATTCCTTCTCTTACGTGCTTCTCGATACTTAGCACCATCAGTCTTACTGTCCCCAGTACCAAATTTTTGAGCTAGGGCATCCCACTCGTCGGGGGTTATATCATCTACGGTTCTTGTCATTTTATATCCACTCGTCAGGTAAATTATACTCAGAGAACCACCTAAAACCGTTGGCCTCCGCCCACTCTGCATGGGACCGTTTGGTTCCATCCTTTCTTTTCTTTGCTCCAGGCATAGGAGCCTGTGGGTTAGCAAAGACAAAGACTAGTTCAGTACTAGGCATTAGGACTTTCTTTATCCATAAGTATTTACTATACTCAGCGTAGTCCCAAAAGCGGCCCTTCGCTTCTAATAGAATTTTAGAATAGCCAACTCGTTTCACAAAGTCAGGATGATAGGAGTGCTCAATAACATAATGAACCTTCTCTGGATGGTAGTCCCAATCTTTAAGTAGTTCACTATGCAGTCGAGCCTCCCACTTAGAATCGTATCCACTTGGTACATCCTTCTCAATGGGTCTTCGCTTTCTTGGTTGTCTTTTTTTAATGAATTGGTCCCTGCCTTTTTGTTAATTCTTCATCAATTGAATCTCGTAGCTCCATTAGAACTATAAAATCTATTTCTTCTACTGGACCGCCACTCATTATGTAACCTGAGAGGCCCACTAGAAGCTGGGCTAGTGGTCTTGGATCACCTCCCGACTGCCAATCTTTATTAGGCATTCGAGTTCCTCCATTGTTATAGACTCAATACAAGTCTCTGGTTTCTTTCTTATCAGTTCTTTTATCTTCTGTCTTATCCACTTCGGGCTATATGTACTCAAACGAACTGTGCCTTGAAAAAAGACATGTTTATCTTTAGGCATTAGGGAGTGTACATTTTCTTTGGTAATCTTATCTGCATCACCTTCCGGTACTATGGACTTCAGCCACTCAACTAGAATAACACTCACCTGTCTGCTTATCCTTTTTGAAACTCGACTATTCATTAACTGCTAACTCTTGGACCTTGGGCGTAGACATGACACGGGTGAAATACTTCAGTCCAGAAGCATACTTGAATATTCTCAAGCCCCTACCATTATTGGAATCAGCATAACACTCTATCTTATGTGGGCAATATCCACACTCTCTAGGCAATCTTTGATTACCTTTCACGCCTTCAGCCACAGTAGCATAACATCTTTCTGGCGGCGTGTCTATATCTGCTGCATCACGGACAGACTTTATTTTATTTCGAACATTAACTTTTACCAGTGGTCCGGGTTGATATAAAGCCAGCTCACCACTCTCTTTATTAAGAGCTAGGAAACCTCCGTCGCTGGTTCCCTCTGGCTCTTCGTATCCAGATAGCTGTGCCATGTAACCAAATGGATCACTAGTATGTAGTGTTCCATCCTGAAACTTCTTGAATGCAAAGTTCGAGGCTGTCTTAATATCTACAACTTCTCCATCTATCTTACAATCAATATGGCCTATGACCCCATCAACCTCCACCTCTTTCTGTTCATCCGTTACCTCATGACCAGAGAGTTTGACAAGCAAGAGCACCACTTCTTCTAGCATATGTCCGTAAAGAAACTTTATGAACGTGTGTGGGTCAGCTCTATTATAGAGTGGCTTGTCCTTCTTTAGATCATACCAGAGTCGTCTTAATGGTCTACCAACATTTGACATTCGCAAACCCTTAGACTCCTGATGTGGCTTAGACCAATGCCGAATGACATTCTTCATACGCTCTCCGAAATCTTCGATATCCTTCTCAGGTATATTAAGATCCTCCTGGTCACATAGACAGGAGAGGGTCTCGTAAATGTCTTCTACTACATTCTCCAAATTTTTCATTTCTTATGCTCCACAAATCTCATCTTACGTGTCTCCGAGTTAAAATGTAAGTATCTCACACCTAATTCTTTTTGTATATCTGATCTGGCTGATAGTCTTCCATCCTTGTATGACTTAACATCAATCAAGAGTATGTTTCCTTCTGGTGTCATTGCTACCAGATCCACTGGTCCTGTACAACCACAGTTTTTGAATACGTTATACCCATTATCCCATAGCCAGGTGATAGCATAATATTCTGCTATGTCACCAATTTTGTTGGGGTCAGTGGGCTTTGTTGGTGGGAACAGGTCTTCTGGTGGACTATCATTGCTAATGCGTTTCACTCCAATTGTCTCCTATAGTATACTCGCCATCTAAAGGACATATAAGGTTAAACACGGAGGCAGTTTCTTTTATTGCCTCTACCGCAAGTTCTCCTACTCTCTCAGCATCCTTCTCAAGTACCTCGATCTGCCACTCATCATGTACATTCGCAACGAACCTGGCATTAAGACTATGCCTCTTGATCGCCTCATCTAGGGTGATAAGGGCTTGTTTCATTACTAGCGCACCAGCACTTTGCAAGAGTGTGTTAAGTGCCGAGTGTTCGGACCTCACAAATATCTTTCTGCCGTCTAATCCCTTGAGAAATCCTCGTTGCGAAGCCGTTGACACTCTTTCTCTAAGAGATTTAAATGATGGGAGATTATCAAAGAAATGTTTTCTAAGATCTTTCCCACTGCTTGGGCTTCTACCAACCAAAGTTCCAAGTTTTCTATCTCCTGCTGCGTAGAGGAGCGCGTATATGAATGTCTTTGCCTGATTTCTTGATTGAAGTCCCGCAATTTTTTGATTAGTGGAGTGTATGTCACCATTAACGATTTCATTTATATAATTTTCATCCTTCATGTAATGTGCAAGCATTCGTAGTTCAAGTTGACTCGCATCAACACCTACCAACTTATGACCAGGTGGTACTATCCAACATTCTCTACACTCCTTGCCATATGGTGATGACGTACTGGGTACTTGTGCCATGTTTGGCTGCTGGTGCGTCATGCGTCCGGTTATAGCGCCATTAGATATAACAGATCCATGTACCCTACCATCGTCCTGAACATATTCTAACCATCCTTTCTTACCGCCTACTTGTGCAACCCTCTTCTGCAAGAGGATATACTCAGCAATAAGTTCTGCCACAGGTATCCCTTTAATCCCTAGAAGGACTTGCTCATCGACGGTTGGTCTCCCGTTAGGGGTAAACTTATCAGGTTTCCAGCCGAGTTCTTGTAACCTCTCGCTTATCTGAGGTCTTGAACTAAGATTAAACTCAGAAATCATGTACCTGCTAATGGGTCTGTGTGTGAAGGCAGCTAGTTCCTGATATTCTTCATCAGTCAACCTTATACCTTTACCATCTAGGGTCTTCGCTGTCTTAGCAAGTGCTCCCGTCTTGGTAAATTGTGCATACAGTTTTACTTCACTGACTCTCGGCTTGAAGATAGTCTGAACTTCTCTTTTAATACTCTCCATTCTCTCTTCAAGTTTTGCCTTCAGTATCTCTGCACTAATACTATCAAATAGGAAACCGTTCTCACGCTGCTCATAAAGAATCCTTGATACCTTACTCTCTAGGGCTACCGATTCCTTAGAGAATCCTTTTCCTTCTTCTCTAAGCTCATGATAAACCTTCTCATTAAGCTCGACATCCCTGATACAATACTCAAGCATCTCCCCTGAGTAATGGTCAAACGTTTCAAAGTCTATCTTAGCCATGCCCAACCTAGAACCCCATGCAGCAAGGGAGTGTCCTCCATCACGGGTAGGGTTAAAGAGCCTGGACAGAGTGTGGGTATCTACAATACTAACCCCCTCTCTACCAAGCTTGACATTCATAAGCTCTTCAATAACAGGTATATCAAAGCCTATTATGTTATGTCCTACAAGATAGTCTGCCCTTTGTAAGAAAGCGACTCCTTCTTCTATTGACTCTGGGCCAAAGGTATAGACATTCTTAGTATCTAAATCCTTTGCGACAAGACACCATATCTTTTTGACATTTGGAGGGAGGTCATTTGTCTCGATGTCAAAGACTAGTCTAGTCATTTTAATTAAACTCCAGTGGAACGTCCTCTTCTAAGAGGGAGTGTGAAAGGTCTCCAGTTTCAATCTCACTTAGTCTACCTGTCTCTCTATCATAGAGTAACGAGGTAGCTAGGCCAACATCTCCAGTGTATCTAGACTTCAGAACTCTGACCTTAGTTGTGTTAGCCTCATCCATATTGTCAGATTGTTGGTTTCTTTCTAAGGAAAGGACGCAATCTGATAGCTGTGCTATGCTCTGCGATCCTCTGAGATGGCTCAGGCTTGTCTCTATACCATTCTCATGGCCCTTATTACCATCCACCCTACGAAGATGTGACACCAGTATCAGGCCCACGCCTGTCTCTTCTACAAGGCATCGGAAGCGGGTCATGATATTATCTATGGCTCGTCTCTCATCCCCTTCTGCGAGTGAAGAGACTATCATATGGAGGTGGTCTACTACCACCCACTTACAGTTACAACCAACAATCATAAATCTTAGCTTCGAGAATATCTCTTCTATATCGTTGGTTCCAAAGTGAGCATGAATCCATACCCTATCCTTGTTATCCTCGGTGTATAGAATATCGAAGTATCTGTTCCACTCTTCATCTGAGAATGTTTCTCTTATCTGATCTATATAAAGCTTCGCATTAGCTTCAATAGACATGATACCATCGAAGGTTCTCTCCCTGCTCTCTTCCAAGGATATAATCCCAACGTTATCTCCTGTTGTTTTTATGATCCAGTGTTCAAGCTCTCGTGTTACTGAGGATTTACCAAGCCCCGTACCTCCAGTGAGAGTTACGAGTTCACCTTGTCTGAGTCCGTACAGTTTCCTGTTCAGACCCTCCCAAGGATAGGGTATAGAGTCCTTCTTCTCACGCTTCTTGAACATCTCCCTATTGTCGGACACATTGATAACACCAGAAGGTGTATACACTTTAGCATCCCAAAAGGCTCTTGTGAATTTCTCTCGCTGGTTCTTACGGAGCATTTCATTAGGGTCTTTGAATCCCTCTGGGAGAGTAAGAATCCTAGCGGAACCAGGTCTTAGGAGCCTTGCTACTTTTCTAGCTGCTTCTCTACCTGGTTTATCATTATCAAACGCAATCACAACAGTATCAAAGCTCTCCAGAAACTCCAGAGATTCTTTGACATCTTTGGTTGCGCCAGCCGCTCCAGACTTAATGGATACCACAGGCCACTTACTGCCTAGCAGTTCGTAAGCAGCCATAGCATCGCACTCTCCCTCTGTGAGGGTTATGTACTTGCCCTTCTTAGGGGCAATCTGTTCACCAAATAAACCATTGTCTGAGGCGTAACCCTTCCATGTGAAATGCTTATCATTCACATATCTAACCTTAACCGCTGTCACTTCATTCGCTGTGAAGTATGGGTAGAAGTGTTGAGTTGGGTAGCCCTTGGAATCAACGGCTATCTTGACACTATACCTCTTGGCAGTTGCTTCAGATATGCCCCTATCTAGTAGGGGTCCGTAGATTCCTGCTGTTGAGGAGTTGTCTATTGGTACATTTTTATTTTGCTTATCCGTTCTAACATTTTCTGCTGTTTTTATCAAGTCTTCAATCTCTCCTTGGTAATCCTTTCGGATATCTTTAGTGTATGCCTTACAACTAAAACAGTAAGATGACCAATCCTCGTCTATTGAAAAACATCCATTATGTTCACAATAGGGACAGGACAGATGTGTGTACTTCAGATTGTTATCACTAATCTTCTTCCTCCTTTACCTCTTTCGTTTCTATGATGGCCTCTTCCTTCAGAGCATTCTGTACTAATGCATTGAATTGTACACCTGCTGCCTGAAGAACAGAGAGTCTCTTATTTAACCCCTGAACCTCGGCATTGACTTCTACAAGAAGCGCGAATGCTTGCTGCGCCTCCTGCTCTAATGCTCGAACATCATAGGTCGCCTCTTCAGTTCCATAGACCCAGGAAGGCGCTTCCTCTTGGGCCACTGCCTCTTCCTTATCTGCCATATTAAAACTCCAATGTGTTTGCTGTTGATCCGTTACCTGTCTCGCCATACTCCACAAGGTCAAGTACCTGCACTGCTACTGGTTCGGCACGTAACACCATGTTCCCTGACCCCCTCATGGGGTACTCTCTGTGTGACCACTGAACTTTAACTCTACTACCATTACCCACTGCAACGTCAATATCTTGATTGTCGGTATTAACTAGTCTCGGTGCATCATTGGGAGCACCGTCCTTAGAGTGAGCAAACTTTTGAAATACTACCACTGGATCAGGTGAGAAATCTTTCGTACCTGCTGCGTGACAGCCAAAGTAGCCAGCATCGCTAAAGAGTTGGAAGACTTCATCTGACACAGCTAGATTCAGTTCAAATTTCTGTGGTTCGAATCGAGTATTGGGTACAAGGATGTGCGCCCAATAAGCAGTACCTTCCACAACAGAAGGAATACCATTAATTTCTCTCATATTTACTTATCTCCGTTATCTTAACTATCAAAACACTACAACATTATATCATATATGCTACTTAACAGCCAGCTTTAATTTCAACTCACATCCATTGACCTCATCAATGAGTGTCCAGTTAAGGGCGCGAGTGTAACGTTCAACTGCTCTGTGTAGATCTTTTGGGCCATCGCCTACCACAATTATATCGTAGGTCGTGCCATCAGAAGCTACGCCAAAGGTAGCTGTAAATGCATAGGTTCCAAGTTTATCTGTCCTCTCCATTGCCCTGGTCAGTATCCTTTGAGCCATGTCAGCGTTGTCAGGACTCTTTGGACAAGGCGTGTCCTCTCCTACTGAGGCTACGAATGGGTCTGGTGGAGGCGGGGGTGTGGGGGTTGTGGATACTATCCTCTCGCCCGTATACTCTTCTAGTGGAGTAGGGTCCGGGTTTACAACTGGTTGCGTTGGTTCTCTGAACTCTTCTCTAACATCCTCAAGCTCAGTCCTCAACTTATTAACTAGGCCAGACAAATCCTCGATCTCTTCGTGGAGTTTTAGTACCTCTTCAAACTGTCTCTCCACTTGAGTAGTGAGATGTGAACTTAGGCTTTCATGCATACCACTAAGCCGTTTATTTAATTCTAAAATGAGTTCCTTATTGTCAGCACTTGCACTACCAACATCATCTTCGAGGGTCCGTACATCTTGGCTCAGTCCTTCCTGTACTATCCTCTGAACCTTTGAAAGTTCAGCCACATTATCCTGTAAGGAAGTAATATTTAGTTCTTGTCTCCTCAATTTGTCAGATTGTATGCCTGACCATATTAAGAAACCATATATAACACCAACCGTTACAAATACGGCAGCGCTAATCCCTGCTGTCTTTAGATTCATAGGCAATCTCCTGCATGAATGGATCATATACATCTGTTAGAAAATCTAGGTCAATGCCCTCCCCAATTTCCACAATGACCTGCTTGTTGGTGGTCTTTAAGACCTCCATAGTCATCTTAGCTTTGTACATTTGAGACATATACTTTGAAGTTTTGAATAGTTTCCAGTGTTCCAAATCAAAACCATAAATATTTGTCATATACTTGCTAGATATTCAATGAAGTCAGGTATCAAGTCAAAAATTTCATTGTCTTCTTTTGGTAAGAGACGATCATTTCCAGATTCCTTACAGAAACCTATAAACCTCTCGATTAAATTATGTTTTGATGGACACCTGACACCCATCCCTAACACAAAAGCTCTTGTGTATGCGTCCTCTACTGTCTCATAAGCATCTTGTTCTCTTAATGAATGTATATCTGGTAGGGACATTTCGTTCTCCGTTTTACACTATGTAGTTAAGGGTATCACAAATCAAAGCTATTGTCAAGAGCCGCGAAGAAATCCGCAACAGTTTCCTCTGTCATGCTGCCTATCCCAAAGAGTTGCTCCTGTAGAACACTATTACGTTCTAAAGTTTCAAGCTCTTCGAGTTCGTCTTCTACTTCATACAGATTACCTGTCCAGTAGGCTGACTCTAGGTCGTATCCTTCCTGGGTTTCACGTTCTTTCATTTACTTCTTCCTCATCGTCCCCCAAGGACATCACAACAACGTGTTTATCAAACCACTCATCGCTGCCTACTTCCTTACGCAGTGCCTTCTTAAACTTAGTCATCCTGTTGTTCGAGTTAGTCCTACTGGTATTCTTCTTTTGTTCTTTATCCATTTATCTATCCCCTTCTTCATATATATTACTCACATCAACCCACTCAGTACCCTCAATATCAGGATGATCGAACTCATAGCTAGATTCAGAAACTACATCCTCGATCTCCGCATCATCAGACAGTACAATCCTGATAGTGGCATAAATTACCTTACTCATACCCATCTCTCCATATCTTCGTTAGACTTCATCTATATCTCTAAAACAAAGCTCCCATCGTCTAGTCTAGCATCCTCACAAAATAAAACAGCTCTATATATAGGGTACATTTCATTGTTGTCAGAACAGACAATGGATACGTGTTGCTTTTGCTGCTCATCAGTTAAAGTATTGATAAGTTGTGCCAACTCTTTGTAACTAATAGGCGAATGAAAATTAGTCCGCACGATATTCTTGTAAACTCTATCCATACATCTCTCCCATTTCTCTTGGATCAATACTTATGTCACAGGCATCACAGAAATATAACTCATAGATATATGGGAAGCCATCTATATCTTCTTGTTCTTGATATGTTAATTCCTCCCCACAATTAGGACAAGGGGGTTCTTTCATGCTCTCTCCTGTGTCAAATATTCGAGGTGAACAAGGGACACATGGTCCCCATCTCTCCACCTTTCGGGTTGCTTTTTAGCTATTAAACTGCACCATGTATTCCAGAGCCAACGACACCTACGCCTCGCACATGCGTCCACGTAAGCCTCAACTTTCTTTTGCTTGGTTTTATCCATCGCTAACTTGTTGAAATCTAACACCTTTTCAGAGATGTTTAATCGCCTCAGATTATGTACGTCTATGCAACCTACACACCCTGCGAAAAGTTGACAACAGAATCCAGCTTTAGCAAGCCCAAGTCCTGGTACTTGCAGGAACACATTCATAAGGGCGAGGGATCTCTTTTTACCTGTGAATTGCAAACACTCAAGAGCTTCATAGTATAGTTGCTCACCATTTGCAGCTATCCAAAGGAATGCCTTCCTTTTATTTCCCCAGACAAATCGAGAGCCTATGCCCTTATCTCTGTAGTCATACATCTGCATACCAACAGAATGCCAGGGCTGCTGGATAGATAACGATACCATCATTATCATATCAACCATGTTTCTCCAGCTTTTCTGAGCATATTTATTGATAAGCGGATTATGTTTATCAAATGAACTCATAACATAGCTCCTAAGTTTATCCCACCTAGATCTGCAATGAGCTTTTCAATCAGATAAATAGGAACATAGCCATAGTAGTGACCCTCATCCTCTCCACCATAATCCCAATTGGTGCCTATTCCATCTTGGAATGCTTCCCATCCCTCTGGGTCACGGCCTCGTACTATCCAAACCTCCGCCTTAGTATAGGGACCAATGTTATTCCTTGGGGTGGAGTAGTGCATCTCACTTGCCTGAATAGAAAGTATAGTACCATCATGCAGTATGTACCTCTTGTTCAGTTGCTTCATTCGCTTTCTCCTCTATGTAGATGCGAAGATGTGTTGATTTACTCAAGGGCTGACCATACATATGATGCCTCCAGTTTTCACCGGCAACTAACCCTTGACCTCTTACTCGTATCCTGTACCTGCCTCGGTTAAGGTAGTGCTTCATCATTCCTACTAAAGCCCAACCAAGAAAGGTATTAGGTATACTACTAAACATATACTTAGCCTTTGATTTCAATGGTGCTTTTTCCATCATGGTTTACCTGTATATAGTTCTTTCCACTCACTCGTGCCTTCTTGAAAGGTTCCGTGCATCACTATGTCATTCACATAAACCTCGCCCATCTCCCAACTTCCATGAGTATAGGGTGACTTAGCTGCAACAAACCATCGAGCGTACACATTATCTGCTTCCCTGTCTGGATGCTGATAAGTTTTTAAGACTCTCCACTCAGAGTCAGAGTTCTCATGTCTGTAAACAGCATAAGGATCATCAATCTCTCTAGATTTTCCAAAGGGTGTTCTCATTAAGCTATCCTCTTGGTCTGGACTATGGGACGACGAGAAAAATTAATTGAGGTCACAACAGTATTACCCCTGCGGCTAAAGATATGTGACTTCATTTTCTTTTGTGGCTTGAGAAACCATAAGAAAAAGCGTAGTCGTATACGCCCCATATTCACACAGACACTATCAGCACAGCGGTATACACGATACTCTGCACTCCTTTTCAGAACAGTTCTATAGATCATATTAGATCTCCATTATTGCGTTACCGATTACTTCTACTACCATAGGTACAACTGCGTTACCTAATCCTTTAACTCTGTCCACCCGATTGGAAACCCCATTAGCCACTCGACCCACGCCGGGTTCAGGGTTCCACGTTTCCACTCTTCTGGAGTTGTCCCCCTCACATCTGGATGGTTGCCCAACATTTTTTGCATCTTGCCGTTTGGTGTCCCTGCTGCATCCTCGTTTGCTGAGGGAGTAGGCCATAAGTTCCAACTGCCTGGGTCTCGGTCCTTCATTGATGGGGCCATCTGATTCCCCTTCGCCGTTGGCGTGTGCAATAATCCAGACCCTATCTCTTTTGTGCGGGGCATCGACACCGCAAGCTGGAATAATGAACGCCCTTGTTTGGTAGCCTTCTCTTTCCAGATCAGAAAGCACCGAGTCGAGTTCCATTTTGACGAACCCAATAACGTTCTCTCCAATAACCCAAGTGGGCCTGACCTCCGAAATGACTCTAAGCATCTCAGGCCAGAGGTGACGGTCATCTTCTGTGCCTCTTCGCTTCCCTGCTTGAGAGAAGGGCTGGCACGGAAAACCCCCGCATATAATTTCAGCCCGTCCTTTGTAGTCTTTGCCATCTAATCCCCTTATATCTGTATGAATTGGAACATCGGGCCAGTGCTTGGTTAATACCTTGCGGCAGAATGGGTCTATCTCACAGAATCCGATAGTCTCCATACCTGCCCGCTTTAAGCCAAGACTGAACCCACCTATACCACTGAACAGGTCAAGAACCTGCACCGAATACCCCATCTTGGCATTGCTGGCAGAGTCCTGATATAGCATACTCTCGCTTACTTAAATCATCTCGAAAATCTCGTATATCTTCCTTACAACTGACACACTTTTCATTCTCGATGGCTGTAGTGCGACCGAACATGCTCTCCAAGAACTCCGCTACCTCTGCGGATTTCTCAAATCTCTCCATAGTTATTCCTTTTTCTTATGAGGACACCAATGGCGCAGTCTATACAATAGTAGCGCCCATCAATTTTCTCTGGCTTATCCACTAGTATATCACCACACTTAGAACAACGCGATGAATCTAGACCTATTTTTTTCTGTCTCCAGTCAAGACAATCTATTAACTCCATATGCTATCGCTCCAATCTTCGGATTAACTCATCCGCTGCTAAGTCCCATTCCCTTTTGTAGAGCCTAAGTTTTATCCTACGATATAAGGTGCTATGACCTATACCCATAACTCTAGATACAGATCTCCATCCACCTAATTGCTCTACTAACCATAGGATTTTATCCCTATAAAGCTCAGGATCTGACAGAAAATTTCTGCCCTTTATGAGGACATATGCTTCCTTATTGGTTGTCACTATTAGTCATCCTCTCGGTAAAACAGATCCATGCAATTCAGGATATGTATTGTACCAACAGTAACAGCAATAAACATTGAGACAAATATAATTATCTCCATCATAGACTTACTCCTTTTACCCGTTAGCTAAGATTATGGTGCGGCTTACCAGCTTCCCGCGTGACTCTACTTTTCCTGGCACATTAACCAAGTGATTTTGGTACTGTGGAGTCGGGTGCTGCGTTGAATACTTTAATCCCGCTTGCAGCCTATCCCGAACTTTATTAAGTCGGGTCTCCTAATTGCAGGACTAAAGTTTGTACTCACTCAGCATAGTCGCGTACTACCTGACGTATGGTTTTACCCCCCTTCAAACCTGGACACTTATGAGGATAGTAATCCTCCCGCTCTATTCAAACTGAACAGGCAGCTTTCCGCTATTCAAGGTTATACCCTACAATGAGTACAGTGCTCGCTCCAGGGACTTCGAGTCTATATGTCCCTATCACGCTGATTAGGTATCAGTTAGCACTATCAAGCGCACCCATTAAAAGATGCGCTTTGTACTGCTAACTAGCTATTTAGAGTAGCTAAACCGTCTAACCGTTTGAGTAGCATTTCGGAAGCGCCTTGATCTTTTGCGCGTCCATCTTCCAAACTAGACTGGATCTTACGAATCAACGCGCGTAGTGCAACGTAAGCATCTACGTCCGGTTTCGCTTGTCCGGTAGTATCAAAGTCGTACCAGTGATCGTCTGGTTCTGGCATCGTCACAACAATGTCAGCATTCCGCGAAACTTTGCGGAAAACGATATCACCTGATTTTGATTTCGCACGTTTCACATTAGCGTGGGCGCATATCCAATTGGATAATGTGCCAGTGGCTAACGATTTAACGTTTACCGTTTCAGTTAGAAGAAAAGACAACCATGTTGTATCACCGTGTTCAGCGTACTGAACTAGCGCAACACGCGCCGCCGCATCAATGTTGTCGCGCATTGTGAGTGCGCTTCTAACAATTGATTTAACGGCAGTTTTGAACTGAGAAAATTTACCATTGAACGTCATTTTAGGATTCCCCAAATAATGAATTTTAATGGTGCCAAAATAGACACCTTGAAATGTTCCCGAATGAAAACGCTTCAAGGTGCCTACTCTTAACAGTTAAGAAAAACATGACGCAACATCGCAACGTGAAAATCAAAACCAACGCATCACAAATTCCCAAATTATCAAAGTTTGGAGAAATATAACTATGAGCATAAGCCAATGATTCAAGCGCAACGATGTTGCACCCCAATAAAGAAATATTGGTGTTCTGGATTAGATTTTAGACTGCCCGAATCCCCATTGCGTTCGTAACGTCTAAACCCTAGAAGAGTCCTCCATTTGCATGGTGAATCCCCTACACAATACGCATGACTAATCTTGTCAAGGTAAAGGGCTTACGCTGGCACTATCCGTTGCCAACGCTTCAGACAGACTGTGAGTCTGACCTAGTAACCGAAAGTTTTAGAACATTACGTTAGCCAGTTTCCCGACACTTACCAAATGGTTCTGCTTATTTCACTGTTCAGCGATCTAGTAGCCTAGGTAGTTAGCAATCCCTAAAGGTTAATCACTCTAGATACACATCCTTAGATGCGGTTTTTCCGACCCCCGAAGGGTACGTCTAGCCTGTTACCTCTGTCAGTACCTATGAAAGTAGGCAGAGACTGAGGAACCTAAAACGACTGCAACTACATACTACGCAATCACCTTGGTAGCCCTTACAGCAATACGACACCAAGTGACTACGTAGCTTATAGATGTAGATCAGAGATATCTACAGAATTTTATAATTTTTAAGAATAAGAATTGAGGAATACCAACACTTTATAGAATAAGCATTTCCGATCCCCAGCATATCTAGCGGAAGAATACAAGCACCAGGCATATATAATTTAAGTGTCTGAAAAATGACAAAGTTATAACGTTTTGGTTGTTGACATGTTGACACTTTTAAGAGTTTGCCAGGGTGTGTCCCAATGATTCTGCAACGTTGCAAAGTGTTACAGCGCTGCAACACTTCAGAGTTTCTGAATTATTGAATCTAAATACGAATCGTTCTCATTATTGTAACGATTTAAAGTGGGTAGGCAGGTGACCAGGCCCCTTACCCTACTACACTAAACACAATCTCATACATTTTGCAACGTTTAAGCCTGTGTACCTTAAAAAACTGCCAAATAAGTATTAAAAATAAACTGGACATGTTGGCACCCTTTAAAGTATGTAAGCCGTTGGCGGCTGTGTCTCCTATTATAGGGTTGAATTTTACATTTGTCAAGTAGTTTAGTAAAATAAATATGAGAAAGTACTTGACAAAACCCAGATCCAGCCCTATAATGTATTAGCATGACTGAAGAAACAAATACGAATCATTCTAATTATCTGTCTTCTCTTTCTACAGGTGCGCCTAAAGAAAGGGAATTGACAGAAAGGCAAAAGTCTTTTCTAGATAACTTGATTCATACGGGAGGTGATCCAAAGAAAGCAGCAGAGCTTGCAGGATATGCCGAAGGCAGCTATACCCAAGTCGTAAAAGCATTAAAAGAAGAGATTATAGAACTGGCCTCTCACATCCTTGCTCAGTCTGCACCTAAAGCAGCAATCAAGTTAGTTGATGTTATGGACTCAGAAGAGCCTATACCTCAAGCGAGTGTACGTTTACAAGCTGCACAGACTATTCTAGACCGAATAGGTCTTGGAAAAACTGAAAGAGTAAACATAGATCACAAAATGAGTGGAGGTATTTTTATACTTCCAGAAAAGAATGTGAATGTGTTTGATGCTGAAGTTGTGACAGTTGAACAGTCAGCGTGAAAAGAGATCTAAGGGATCAGTACCTTTTGGGTACGATATAGATCCTGAAGATTCTTCTTATGTGATACCGAATGAAGAACAGTTAGATGTATTACAAAATGTCGAAGAATCCATTGTTGTGGGTTCTATCAGTTTAAGAGATGGAGCCATGTGGTTAAAGCATAAAACAGGTAGAGATATTTCTCATAAAGGATTACAGAAGAAGATTATAAAGAAGTATGGAAGATCAGATTCACAAGAACGAGTGGGACATAAATCCCGAATTGTATCAGAGAGATTTAAATAACGAGTTTGTTCTAAAGAAAGATGGTACACCTAAAAAGAAAGCTGGTCGTCAGAAAGGAAAACCTTCAAGAGGTTATAATTTCCATTCTGAAACGAAGACAAAAATGGCTGCTAGACGTTCTCTTCGTGATAAAGAGCGTAATCTTCACAGACTTGAGAATAAGGTCAAGGGTGCCAGAGAGAGGGTTAAGCAGCAGCGAGTAATTCAGACTAAATTAGATGAGTCTTCTGATAAAAAGACTCAAGCTGGTAAGATCCTTACAAAAGAGGATATACAAAAAAGTCTTCCAGAGTCTGTAAAAGAACATATTCTTAATGAGAATGTAATTTTCCAGGCTAATGAAGGACCACAGACTGAGTTTTTAGCGGCTCCTGAAAAGGATGTTCTCTATGGCGGGGCAGCAGGGGGAGGTAAATCCTACGCTATGTTGGTAGACCCTCTGCGGTTCTGCCACCGTGGAGCGCATAGAGCACTAATATTACGGCGCTCAATGCCTGAATTAAGAGAATTAATAGATAAATCAAGGGAATTGTATCCAAAGGCATTCCCAGGATGTAAGTTTCGAGAAGTAGAGAAACTTTGGAATTTTCCGAGTGGTGCTAAAGTAGAGTTCGGATTCTTAGAGAGAGATGCAGATGTGTATCGTTATCAAGGTCAAGCCTATTCGTGGATTGGTTTTGATGAGATTACTCACCTACCAACTGAATTTGGTTGGAACTATCTAGCTTCAAGACTTCGTACAACAGATTCTGAGATTATGCCGTATCTAAGATGTACGGCAAACCCAGGAGGTGTTGGAGCACACTGGGTAAAGAAGAGGTATGTTGATCCTTCAGAACCAGGAGAATCTTTTCAAGGTAATGATGGATTGATTCGTAAGTTCATACCTGCACGATTGGTAGATAATCCATATCTTGCAGATGATGGACGTTATGAAGAGATGTTAAAGGCTTTGCCACCTATACAACGTAAACAACTCCTTGAAGGGAATTGGGATGTTGCAGAGGGAGCAGCCTTTACCGAGTTTGATCCTGATATACATGTTATTCCACCTTTCGAGATACCGATAGGCTGGGAAAGAGTAAAGGGTATTGACTACGGATATGCTTCAGAAAGTGCTTGTATATGGGCAACAGTTGATCCATCAGACGGCACTTTGATTGTTTATAGAGAATTGTACAAAAAGAATTTAACTGGAGTTGATTTAGGTGAGATGATCACCCAAATGGAAATTCTAGATCCTTTCTCGGTTGCGGGTGTCTTAGATACAGCAGCATGGGCGAGGACAGGAACAACTGGTCCTACAGTTGGTGAATCTCTGCAAAAGGCAGGACATAAACTAAGGAGAGCCGATAAAAATAGAATACAAGGGAAGATTCAAATTCACGAATACTTAAAGCTAAAGCAAAGCGGAAGGCCACAAATTCAAATATTTAATACTTGTCCTAATCTGATACGCGAACTTCAAAGTATTCCTTTGGATAAGAATAATCCTGAAGACGTAGATACTCATGCGCCTGATCATGCGTATGATGCTCTACGCTATTTAATTATGTCTCGACCAAGGATTAATGATCCACTAAGTCAAATGCGATATTTACAAATGGAGAGGGCCTATCAACCCGCTGATATGGAATTTGGATACTAATATGCCAGTAAAAAAAGTAAGGGGTGGTTATAAGTACGGTAAAACTGGAAAGACTTACTCTAAAAAGAAAGATGCCGTAAAACAAGAAAGAGCCATTCATATGTCTAAAGCTAGACAAAGAGGAAAAGGAAGGTAATGGCAGAAGATAATACTTTTATAGACAACGCCGATAATATTTATTTTGAAGATGTGGAAGGTGAGGAAGGTAAAGCTTTATCTTTAGATGAGACTCTTAGTAATAAATTTGTAGCTCTGCTTCAAGATAGATATTCTTCGGCAGAAGACGCACGTTCTATTGATGAAGGGCGTTGGATAACAGGATACCATAATTATCGTGGGCTATATCCTAAGAATGTAAGATTTAGAGAATCTGAAAAATCTCGTGTATTTGTTAAAGTAACAAAGACAAAAGTTCTTGCAGCCTTTGGACAGCTCGTTGATGTTATTTTCGGAGCTAATAAATTTCCGATTGGTATTTCTGAAACAAAAGTTCCAGAAGGCATATCAGAACATGCACATTTAGATATTAATAATCCTGTACCGGGCTTAGAAACAACAGCAGGTTCTGGTACAGAGGAAGAACCAGAGGAGAGTCCATTCGATGTCGGATATAAAGGAGATGGTAGAGTACTCAAACCCGGAGCAACATTCGGACCAGGAAAATTCGACAGCAAGCCACTCGATAAAGAAGCCGAAGATCAAGGGTTGTTGCGGTCAGGGCTGTTGCCAACACCACAAGCGATGGAAATCAGCCCCGCACAAAAAGCAGCAAGAAGGATGGAAAAACTAATACATGATCAAATTGAAGAATCCAGTGGCTCATCAGAGATTCGCAATGCTCTCTTCGAGTCTGCTTTATTTGGTACAGGTATTGTAAAAGGGCCTTTTAATTTTAATAAGACGTTAAATCGTTGGGATGAAGATGAAACAGGAGAAAGATCTTATAGTCCCGTGGATGTTCGTGTTCCTCGTATTGAGTTTGTCAGTATTTGGGATTTCTTCCCAGATCCAAACGCCACTAACATATCCGAGTGTGAATATGTATTCCATAGACATAAGCTTAATAGATCACAATTACGTGCCTTATCTAAAATGCCATACTTTGATAAGGATGCCATACGAACATGTTTGTCAATGGGACCAAACTATGTTCAAAAGGATTACGAACATGAACTCAAAGATGATCAAAGAGGACAGGAGTATGGATCAGGACAATTTGAAGTACTAGAATATTGGGGCATTATGGATGCTGAATATGCGCGTGAAGTAGGTATGGAGTTAGCTGATACTGTTGATGATCTAGATGAGGTACAGATTAATGCGTGGGTATGTAATGGAAATCTTTTACGGTCTGTTGTGAATCCGTTTACACCACATCGTTTACCATATCATTCTTTCGCTTATGAAAAGAATCCTTACAGCTTCTTTGGAATTGGTGTAGCTGAGAACATGGATGATTCTCAGAAGATTATGAATGGTCATGCTCGAATGGCTATTGATAATCTCGCACTATCCGGTTCACTAGTGTTTGATGTAGATGAGTCTGCTTTAGTAGGTGGACAATCTATGGAAGTTTATCCAGGTAAGGTCTTTAGACGACAGGCAGGTATGCCCGGACAAGCAATTCATGGTGTTAAGTTTCCGAATGTAACACAAGAGAATATGCAGATGTTTGATAAGTTTAGACAGCTTGCTGATGAACAAACAGGTATTCCTAGCTATTCACATGGTCAAACAGGCGTACAGAGTATGACAAGGACTGCTTCAGGCATGTCAATGCTACTTGGTGCAGCCTCTTTGAATATAAAAACTGTGATAAAGAATTTAGATGATTTCCTACTTAAACCTCTTGGAGAAGCTTATTTCCAATGGAATATGCAATTTCTAGAAGATAAACTAGGTGTAGTAGGTGATTTAGAAGTAAGAGCAACAGGTACAAATAGCCTGATGCAGAAAGAGGTACGAAGTCAAAGGCTCACGACATTCTTACAGACTGTACAGAATCCAGCCGTTGCTCCGTTTGTTAAAATTAGTAAGCTTATTAGCGAACTTGCATACAGTCTTGATCTTGATCCAGATGAATTACTCAATGATCCTGATGAAGCCGCTATTATGGCACAGATTATAGGAATGCAAAATGCTGGACAAAACACAGGCGAAGAGGCTGGCCCCGTTGGTGAACAACCCGGAAACATGGGAGCCGCTGGTGGAGCACCTCCGCAACCTCAAGAACTTGGAGCTACAGGCACTGGCGGTGGCAACATCGGAACTGGAAATGTTCCGTTACCAGGGGAAGGTGAGTTCTCTGGTACGCTTAGAGGGGTTGGTGGAGGAAGTTAAAGAAGCTTTAGAGAGGAACGAATAAATGGCATATAGAAACGATTATTTTGGTGGTGGTTATGGAGATGGGCAAAGTATGTTCTCTCCAAATAAACGAGAGGGTCTTTTAGCTGGCGGTGTTCTAGAAGAAACGCCTGAAGTAGCTCCTGAAGTACCAGTGGATACTTTTACACCTGAAGTTCAAGCCAATGCTGAAGCTTCACAATTACCAGATGAAGAAATGGAGAATGAATTTGTAGATTCTGTTGTTTCTAAAGCATTAGATACAAATGAAGAAGAATATTTATTGAATGCTTTAGAAACAGATCCTAGGCTGAATACTATATTTGATAAAGTAATGTTGACAGCTTCAGAATTTACTGGTGAAGGGGAGGTAGAAGGCCCCGGCACTGGTGTTTCAGATTCGATACCCGCAAGGTTATCGGATGGTGAATTTGTATTCACCGAACAGGCTACTAAACAATTAGGCCCTGATTATCTGCAATCTCTTATGGACAATGCAGAACGGGCCTATGCTGGTGGTCTTAAACAAAAATACGCATTTGGAGGAGCGGTTGATTCGGAAGAATCGTCGCTTCTAGCAGACGAGGAAGAAGAGATCAAAAAACAAATGATCGGCGCTAATCGAATGCCAAGTGTTGTATAAGGAGATAGAGCTACCCGTAAGGCCCTCTATCATTAAATTATAACGGCTACCTTGGAGTAGGCAAGCCCCAACTTTAGTTTTAGGCCAAAGAACTAATTAGTTTGGCTACCTTGCACGAGACAAGCCCCGTGAAGGAGAAGTGATATGTCAGAAGTAGAGGAGAATTTAGAAGAACAAGAAGCGAATCCATACAATGCAAAGAAGCCTTGGCATAAGCCAGATGGTCCTCAGACGCAAAGTGCTGATTCGCTATTTTACGAAGGTCAGGTTACTTCACAAGAGGCCCCTGATGAAGAAGAGCAGAAAGCTGCTCCAAAACGTAAAAGAGCCAACTACAAAAAAAGATATGATGACTTAAAGAAGCATTATGATGATAGGGTTTCTCAATTTAAACAACGAGAACAAGAACTTTTAGCGGAAGCTAGATCTTCTCATCCTCAATACGAAGTACCTAAAAGTGCTGAAGAAATTGAAAAGTTTAAACAAGAGTATCCTGATTTATATGATACGGTTGAAACCGTAGCACACTTGCAAAGTGAACGTCAAGTAGAAGAACTTCAAGGACAATTATCAGCTATACAGCAACGTGAAGCAGATATTATGCGCCGAGAAGCTGAAACTGGACTTCGTGATCAACATCCTGATTTCGAAGAGATTAGGACTGATGAGAACTTTCATGAGTGGGCCAAGGTACAACCTGAAGAGATACAAGACTGGATTTATAAAAATCCTGATAATATCGCACTAGCTTCAAAAGCTATTGATCTTTATAAAATGGAAAATGGCCTAACTTCTACTCCTAGACGAAGGCAATCACAACAAACACAACAGTCCAGAGAAGGTTCAGCGGCAGATTTAGTTTCTACTAAAACTACGACGGTAGATGCTGTTCAACCAGATAAAATTTGGACTGAACGGGAGATTGCTGCTATGTCTATAGATGAGTTTGATGCTTTTGAAGAAGAGATTAATCAAGCTGTAAGTGAAGGCAGAGTAGTTAAATCATAATTTTTGTCTAATTTGGAGTAAATAAATATGGCATATAATCAAAGTGACCAATACTTTGAGCCTAGCACAGATACCGATGCCAACTTTGGTAACTCCGTAAGTGGTCAGAATAATTCGTTTTTCTTACCTGCTGTCTATTCTAAGAAGGTTCTAAACTTCTTCAGGAAAGCCTCTGTAATTGAAGCTATTACCAACACTGATTATGCTGGTGATATTGCTAACTTTGGTGATTCTGTAAAGATTATTAAAGAACCGACGATTACTGTTTATCAGTATGAGCGTGGCGCAGATGTAACGCAAACGAAACTAACCGACCAAGAAATTACGTTGGTTGTAGATACGGCTAACGCCTTTAAGTTCAAGGTTGATGACATTGAATCAAATATGTCTCATGTGAACTGGCGTGAAACGGCCTCGTCTGCAGCAGCGTATGCCTTGCGTGATGCTTTTGACGAAGGTGTACTCGCTACTATGTTTAGTGGTGTTTCTGCATCTAGTCCTAATCATATTCTTGGCTCGGATAGTGCAACTGATCTTGCGGCTGGTACTTTTGATGGCACAGGTAATCTTGACATTGGCTTTGGTACGGATGAACACGATCCTATAGATATCTTGGGGCATATGGCTCGTCTTATGGACGATCAAAATATCCCTGAAGAGGGACGGTGGTTTGTAGCCCCGCCTCAATTCTATGAGGTTCTTACTGGTACAGCGTCCAAACTCTTGTCAGTCGATTACAATGCTGGTCAAGGTTCAATCAGAAACGGCCTAGTAACTTCTGGAAAATTGCGTGGATTTAGTATGTATAAGTCCAATAACATTGCCTCTACGACTAACGCAGCAGGTAAATGTATTGCTGGACATATTAGTTCAACTGCAACGGCTCAGACGATTACGAGTTCCGAAGTATTGCGTGATCCTGATAGCTTTGGGGATATTGTACGAGGTCTTCATGTATATGGAGCCAAAGTACTACGATCTGAA
>CAZEKE010000067.1:0-4030 GCA_964512815.1 uncultured Acidiferrobacteraceae bacterium | reverse complement strand
ATGGTTCAATGGATCCTGCCAGAACGCCTCAATGGCCGCAGCAGCCGCAGGGGGTGGCGCAAAGTGCACCACGCCCTGTCCCAGTGATATGGTGCCCGGTGTTGCCTCGATCATCGCGCCAATTGCTGGGATGATTGGTGTCTGAATACTATCCATACGACCGGTCTTGTCAGATCTGATCATCGATCCTCCCAGTCGGCCTCTAGCGGACGATAACGGAATAGTTCATCACGTCGCCGTTCGGCATTTGAAAGAAAAACCATGAGAAAACCATTTACGCTCTATCTTTTCTGTTGTGGATGGCATTATCATACAGGGCCAAGCGGCAGTTAATGCGCCCCGCGACCGAAAACGGATTACACCAGACGATCCAGGTTCCGGGGACAAATAAGATAACGCCAGATGAGGGCAGTTACCGCTTGAGGAACATAAAGATCGCTAACGGTCAGCACCTTGTTACTGTGCAACCGACACGAGTCCGGGCAGACAATGCTTCGCCCGGTAAGGTCTCTCTCCCCCCAAAATTCGCCAGCCGTCCACTGACGTGAGCTTAGAACCGCGTTTGCCGACGACGAGCGAAATCCTTTCGCCCACGGGAGACCAGTCCAGACTTTCTCCACAACCACTTCCACCCGGCTCACGCTTGGGTGAATTCCAGGTCAATCGGCTGTTAGTCACCACAGACAGCGGCTACACTTATTCGTCGAACAACGGTTCATATTTAGTACAGGAGTTTTTCCCTCAACAACTGGCTGTCCGGGACAGCGACGGTCTGTCGCTGCTGCTCTGGGATGAGTCGCTCAATGAAGACTATGAGCAGGGCCTGAAAGACTTCCTGCTGATCGCCCGAGTGCTGAGCCAGATTGACCACCCCGGCAGAGTCGCTCACTATGAGGAACACGGTGACGGCGCGCATTACGCGGTCAAGTTTCGTCCGCTGGCGTCGATGAGGGACCTGCTCAAACCTCAAAAACCCTTGCCCGAAGATGCGTTGAAGTCAATGCTGTATTCGGCCTTGACCTACCTCGATACAGTACACGCGGCCGGCCTGCTGCACCTGGAAATTTCCCCAGAAAACATTCTAGTATCGGAGAACGAGCAACTGATGATCTGCGGCTTCAATACTGACCGCTTCCACTACCCGCCGTCGGACGAATCAAGCTCTGTCGACTACCGCTCACCGGAGTTGTCCACCGGCCGTGGACAGATCGGTTGCTGGACCGATTTCTATACCCTGGGTGCAATCGTATACGAAGCCGTGACCTGTAAAGAACCGGTTACTTCGAGCGAGCGGATCGATGCCTTGGACAACGGCCTGCCGGATCCTTACGTCCCAGCCGTTGAAGCAGGTCATGGCTACTACTCTGGCCAGTTTCTCGAGACGGTTGACTGGATGCTCTCACTGAGAACGGTCGAACGACCCCAGAACACCGATGCCATTCTCCAGCGGCTTGACCCGGATGCGATCGTTTCTTCGGAAGACGACGAGCGCTCCACTGATCCTCTGTTCATCAGAGGTCCTTCCGGCAACAACTCCGATACTCAAGCCCCGGAAACCCCAGCGAGTCAACCGGAAACAGCCAAACTCTCGTTAACCGACACCGGACAGGAATCGACCAAGACTGACTCTGGAGAATTCAGAAGCATTGACCGAAACCACCAGGGAAATGGTCATGCGGCACAACCCAAAGCACACCGTGGCACCAGCGCTATAGCGTTGGCCGCTCTCAAGTCCAAGACCTCCCAAGAACACCCTGCCTCACAACAGACGATCTTTTCGGCTGCAAGGCAAAATCCCACCAATCTCTCAGCATCATCGAAAGAACAGAAAGATAATGATGATCTTTTGTTGGCACCCGAGCTTGTTCCGGAGATCGGCTCTGCAACACATACAGACGAATCGGACTCGCTCAGCCACTCGATCGAATCGCTCAATATCGACCCGCAATCGCCCTTACCCTCCGAGGTCGCGACCGAGCTTGAATCGGTCGGCGATATTCTCCAGGGTGCCCCGTTGCAGACCGCACCGACTCTACCGCGTCGGCCGCACAGTCGTTCTTCAAGACACGGTTTGCGAACATTCAGCTGGATTGTTTCAGCAGTCGCGATTCTGATTCTTGCCTACTGGTTCCTACAGCCTGATCGGAGCACAGTTTCACCTTCCGCAGAACCTGCCCAGATCGAGATCCTTAGATCCGGAGACGAGCCCGCCACAGCCGCAGCACCGGGTGGTGATGCCGAGACTGCAGGCAGCGGCGACAAACCGCCGACCGTTGACGCCGCATCGGAGTTATCGCGTTCAGCTGACCAGGAACGGGCCCGCGAATATCGCGAGTTAACTCAGCTGACAACCCTGACGGATCCCCACCTCGCGGCTGCCAGAAGATATCGTGAAGCAGGACAGCTCTTCGAACCGACTGGTAACAACGCCTACGCAGCCTATGTCGAAGTGCTGTCGCTGGATCCTGACAACCCGGAGGCCACACGCGGTATAAAAGATATCGTCGGTGAGGCGATCTCAACCGTGCGACGTTCCGTCAGCAAAGGTGATCTCGTCAGCGCCCGTGAGAACCTTGCGACGCTGGCCATGATCGAACAGGCTGCTGAACCCGTAACTGAAGTACAACAGCAGATCGAACAGATAGAGCAACTGCGTCTCGCCGAGGAACGGGAGCGCATTCGTGCCCAGAAGGCTGCAGAAGCTACGCGCCTAGAGCAAGAACGTGAGAGACGGCAGAAGATCGAACAACTTCTCGCGAAAGCCTCCAACGCTTTCGACAACAACCAGCGGGTTGAACCACCCGGTGACAATGCCCTGACACTCTACCGGGCGGCACTCGACCTGGACCCGGACAATCAGCGGGCAAAGAACGGTATCAAAAATATCAGCAACCACTACCTTCGACAGGCGCAAAGGGAGTTGGCGGTAGGCCAGCTTGGTGTTGCCGGGCAAAACCTCAGAATTGCAGCTGCGATAGAACCTGGGAGCCAGACGGTATTCAAGCTTCAGCAGCAACTGGAACGGCGTCTGCACCTTGCTGCCGAGGAACGTCGGCTACAGGCCGAAGCCGCTGCGAGAAAAGCCGATGCAGACCGGCTGGCTGCTGAACAGGACCTCCTGAATCTGCAAAGTGGCATGGCTGCCTACTACGAAGGTGCCTACGGCGAGGCGTACCGGTTCTTACGGCCGCTCGCTGACCGGGGCTATCCCCGGGCACAGGTCCGGGTCGCCCGAATGCTACACGGGGCACGCGGTGTAGAGCGGGACGAGGGCGAGGCCCTGCGGTTCTTTGCCCTTGCACTGAGTCCGGTACAACTGACTGCCAGTCAAGGCGAAGCATGGGCGCAGTCTGATCTTGGCGATTATTTTGTCGATGGGTTTGTAATCGATTCGGACTACAAGAGCGCAGCCTACTGGTACCGGCGTGCCGCTGATCAGGGCTATGCCCCGGCTCAGACCAATCTGGGCTGGCTTTATATGAATGGACACGGTGTGAATCCCGACAGAACGGTTGCCATTCGCTGGTTCAGAAAGGCCGCCAAGCAGGGCAACAGCGCGGCGCTCGATAATCTTCGGGTTCTCGGCGAGCTTCAACCAGACAGCGGCTAGGGCGATACTCCGACAGGACACCTAACCCACGCCTTCAGCCTTTTGACTACACCCCCAATCGTTGGAGCACGAACTCCGAATCCGTTGATGGACTGACCGGCAGGTAATTCGACCGACTCTTCACGATCGAATAATTGGCGGAGAGGGTGGGATTCGAACCCACGGTGCCCATAAGGCACAACGGTTTTCGAGACCGCCCGATTCAACCGCTCTCGCACCTCTCCTGATTTTGGTGTGTAATGGATTGAGCCAGATTGACTGGTGGCTTAAGCTGACGGATTTAAACTATCCAGCGGTTATTATCTACCAAATCGATTCCTTCGTCTTGCTCTACAAGTGTATGGTCACCACTCTCCTGACAGTCTGCCGGGGGCGTTGCCTGTGCCGCAGGGCAGCGATTATAGGCTTAGACGTCTACCC
>CAZEKE010000066.1:0-4617 GCA_964512815.1 uncultured Acidiferrobacteraceae bacterium | reverse complement strand
CATGGTGCCGGGCGCAAACAGGAGATACGCGAATGCTTCCAGCAGGGACTTTGGCTGGGACTGATCGTGGGTATTCTGGCATTCGGCGTGATGCGGGTCATCGGCCAGGTGATGCGGGTCATGAGAGTCGATCCTGACGTGATTCCGCTAGTCGATGGGTACCTCGCCATCACTTCTTGGAGTATGCCGGCGGTCTGTGTCTATCTGGTATTGCGTTTTTTCTGTGAAGCCACAGGGCGCTCCCGGCCGATGATGGTTGCCCAACTGCTGTTGCTCCCGATTGGATTCTTCGGTAACTACCTGCTGATCTATGGCAAGTGGGGATTTCCGGCTATGGGGGTTGACGGGGCGGCCGTGACCTTTGCTGTGGGGTTGACTCTGGTGGCCGTTTTTATGGCCATCTATGTCTTGAGGGCCGGGCGTTACAGGTCATTTGGATTGTTCCACAACTTTCGTAGACCGAACGTCAAAGAGATCCGGAACCTGTTACGGTTAGGGGTGCCGATTTCACTGAACCTGGTGCTTGATTCGGGTTTTTACGGTGGCATCGGTCTGCTGATGGGTCAGATCGGCCATGTGGCACTCGCTGCACATCAGCTGGTGGTTAACTATGCGACCCTGATTTTCATGATCCCGGTCGGTCTTTCGAGTGCAATAATGGTCCGGGTCGGCCAGTCGGTAGGCCGAGGCGATTTTGCAGAGGTACGCTTTCGAGGCTGGCTGGGAATCACAGTGGCGACGGTTCTGATCATGCCGTCGGTCGTGTTTGTGATTTTCTTTCCGGAGATCATAATCAGCATCTACACCAGCGATCCTGAAGTGGCAGCGGTTGCGACAGCATTATTCATGATCGCTGCGCTGTTCCAGATCTTTGACGGTTTATACATGACCGGGGCTGGTGCACTCAGAGGGATGAAAGACACCAAGGGACCCATGTGGATTTCGGTATTGACCTACTGGCTGATCGGCTTTCCTGTGGCCTGGTTTCTGGGTTCGCGCCTGGGTCCGGAGGGACTGTGGTACGGCATGGTGATCGGAGTAGGGCTGACTGGAATCCTGCTGGGCTGGCGGTTCGAGCTGAAGGCCTTGGTGCTGCGCAATTCCAATGCCGGATGATACCGATCAGCACTGGTCGGTAGTTAAGGTGCTTCGTACGGGAGGTGGCAGCCGCCCTCGGGTTGAACAGGTCCAGCTGGAGGACCAACTGGCCGTGCTGAAGGATTATTCAGGGTGTGATCCCCTTTTTGCGTTGATTCTGGGACGGACCCTCGCCCGACGCGAGTGCGACGCGCTCACCAGACTGGTGTCAGTGGATGGGGTGCCGGGACTGATCGAGCGTCGTGGATCACGGGCACTGCTCATGGAGTGGATGCCGGCAGTCCCCTTCAAGTATGTGCAACGTGATCTGCAGTTCTGGGAGAGTTTCTTTTCGGAGCTTGAGCAACGTCTCGCCAGCATGCATGAGCGTGGTGTGGCTCACTGTGACCTGCGGGGTATGAACAATGTTCTGCTGGATGAAGAAGGCCAGCCCTGCATTGTTGACTTTGTCGCCTGTTTTTTTGACGGTCCCGACTGGAATCTCCTCTGGCGTGCTGTGTTCCGCCGTTTCTGCCGGGCCGATCGAAAGGCTCTGATCAAACTCAAGTATCAGGTTGCACCGGAGCTCTTGTCTGAGAAAGAAAAGATGAACCTGGGGCATTCCAGTCGGGTCGACCGCTGTGCCCGACAACTCGGAATACTGCTCCGCCGTCTGAGCCGTTTGCTGCTCACCCGTTAGCGGTATGGCAGATGGCTCCGCCCCCGACCAGGGTCTGGTTCTGGTACAGAACGAGTGATTGGCCCGGAGTGACCGACCGCTGAGAGTGATCGAACTCGACCACGATTCGGTCTTGCTCAATGCTGGAGACTGTGCATGGCTGGTCTGTCTGGCGGTACCGCGTCTTGGCTGTACAGCGAAACGGTACATCCGGTACCTCTTCTATCCAGTGCAGATCGATCGCTTCGGCAGTGGTGGACATCAGTGCAGGATGGTCGTGCCCCTGAACCACTCGTAGAACATTGGCCTCCATCTCCTTGGCGGCGACATACCAGGCTTCCCCTGGGCCGCCGATGTCAAGTCCATGACGCTGCCCGAGAGTGAAATACCACAGACCATCATGTTCTCCCACGACCTGGTCGTCGAGTGTCTTTATCGGACCAGGGCATGCGGGCAAGTACCGACCCAGAAAATCCTTGAACCGCCTTTCCCCGATAAAACAGATTCCCGTGCTGTCCTTGCGGGTCGCGTTCGGTAATCCAAGCGCCCGCGCCTGGCGACGCACCTGCGACTTTGTCATCCCACCTAGTGGAAAGAGAGCCCTAGCCAGTTCGTACTGACCGAGGGTATGGAGAAAGTAGGATTGGTCTTTGGCCGGATCCAATCCTTTGAGGAGCGTCAGTCCGGTCTGGCTCGATCCGATACGTGCGTAGTGTCCGGTGGCGATTCTCGCACCACCCAGACGGTCTGCGTGATGGAGAAACTCCCTGAATTTAATCTCCCGGTTACAGAGCACGTCCGGGTTGGGTGTGCGGCCGGCGCGGTATTCTGTAAGGAAGATCGTGAAGACATTTTCCCAGTACTCATGGGCGAAGTTGACGGTGTGAAGCGGGATATCGAGCTGCTGACAGACCTTCTCGGCATAATCGAGATCGACAGCCGCTGCACAGTACGACTCGTCGTCGTCTTCTTCCCAGTTCTTCATGAAAAGGCCGGTCACTTTATGGCCCTCTTCCAGCAGGGACCAGGCTGCGACGGACGAATCAACGCCACCCGACATGCCGACAACGCTGCTCTCAGGTATTCCCGTCATCATCTTCACCGGCGAGGGCGTGACCTGCCGCCGGTTCCGCTGATCAGTCCCGATTCGGGTGGATTAGCACGGCCCAGCGAAGATCTTTCCATATGCTGCTCTCCTTGATGTAAGGCAGCATCCCGTTATCTTGAAACCAGCTGTCGACGACAAAAGCGGTTCCGGTTTCGACCTCCTCGATCTGTCCCGCCCAGTGCGCGTCAAACATGCTGCGGCGGTAAGCGGGCTCGATAACGCGGTGCCATCGGAGGTGGCCTTGCTGCTCAAAGAGTGTCAGGTAGGTGGTCGTGTTTATCGATTCGTCTATGCAGTCCATCTGACCGAGCTTTTCCGGGGGCTCTTTTTCCAGATTGAGTCCTCGGTCCAGATGTGTCGGCGTGTGGTTTCCAACGATGACCTCCATCCATCCGATCGCTTCGCGGATCTGCTGCCGTTCGTCGGCTGGACTGGGTGCCGCGGGGCTGAACCAACCGACCACGCTTTGCCATTCTGCTGGTGTCACGCTAATCACGACCCGGGTCTGGCATGAAAAACCGTAACAAATCGGTACGTTTAGTTCCCGGGCATGGGAATTTCCGGGGAGAGCCGCTATAGCCAGGGCCCAAAGCACCAGCAACGGTGGAAACTGTAAAGCGATGACCCGGCGACTGCCTGAGGGTCGAGGCCCGGTGGCCCTCGTAAACGAACACATGATCTTCAATATTGCTGGCTCGTTAGCAGTGATCAAAGAAACATCCGACGCAGCATGTTCGAGGTGTATTCAGACGGACGATGTGGTCGGGCAGGGGCGATTATAGTCAACTGGCCTCGTATGTTGGTTTTCGGTCCTGACAGTGAGGCGCTTCTAACATCTCGTGGCGAGATCCTTAACCCCGCTCAGGTACATGTCCGTTACCACCGGAGTCCCTGGCCTAATCTCGTAGTATTCTTGATGACTTACCGGCCTGGGGCTTTCGGGAAACACGGCAGCTGATGTTCGGCCCCGGATGAGTCTGGTGACAGGTTGATGTCTTTTCTTTAGCTGATTTTGGCCGCTTCGATCAGTGGAGCAACTGGCGAACCAGACCCCGGCACTGCCTGACCCTGCGCCACTTGTGATCGACTAGGGTAAACTTCTACCATCAAGGCCTTTAAACAGTCTACCGGCGAATCACCGTTTTAGATCAGCTATGAGTGACAGCAAGGAAATTCAGCGTACCGTCGGCCTCGCAGTTGAGGAAGCCAAACCCAAACTGAAACGGCCGCAGTTGTTCCGCGTCATTCTGATCAACGACGACTACACCCCCATGGAGTTCGTGGTGATCGTGCTGCAGCAGTTTTTCCGACTTTCCCATGACGATGCGGTTCAGGTGATGCTCAATGTGCATACCCGTGGATCGGGTGTCTGTGGGGTGTTTCCGTTTGAGATTGCGCAGACCAAGGTTCGCGAAGTGATGAATTTCGCGAAAGACAACGAGCACCCTCTTCAGTGCACTCTGGAGCCTGAATAATGCTGTCGAGGGAGCTAGAACAGTCACTGAATGTAGCCATCCAGAAGGCCCGGGATGCGCGTCATGAATACATTACCGTGGAACATCTGCTTTACGCGCTGCTCGACAATTCGCCGGCCATTCGTGCAATTCAAGCCTGTGGTGGCAACATTGAAGCGCTACGGAAAGAGCTCGAAGGGTTCCTGCAGGAGTATGTTCCGTTGCTGCCCGAAGACAGTGAGGCAGATTCCCCGCCCGGCCTCGGTTTTCAGACGGTGCTTCAACGGGCAATCCTGCAC
>CAZEKE010000065.1:0-3900 GCA_964512815.1 uncultured Acidiferrobacteraceae bacterium | reverse complement strand
TAGCCCGCGCCCATGCACACCAGATCGCAGTCGATCCGCCGACCGCGCTCGCCGAACCTTCCCTCACCGATTATAGGCGAGGCGACGATCGACCGGACGTCGTGCCCCCCTCGGCGCCGCGCCGCCTCGTTGACGGTGTATCCGCTCAACACAGTGACGGCATGGTCCGCCAGCGCAGTGGTCTCGGGCGAAGCCGGAGGCTCGTGGCGCATGTCGAGAAGGGCCGCGACTTCAATGCCCGCGTCGAGGAGGTCGCGCGCCGTCGCGTAGCCGTCGCGGCTGGCGGTCGCGACGACAGCGCGCCGCCCGGGGGCAACGCCGTAATACCGCAAGAGCCGCTGGGCGCCGGAACACAACATTACGCCTGGCAGGTCGTTGTTGCGGAAGATCACGGGCTGCTCGTGAGCACCGGTCGCAATGACAACCTTCCGGGCGCGCACCTTGTGCAGCCTGCCGCCTTGCTCGATCGCAAGCCAGTGGTCCGAAAACCATCCCTGGCAGACAGCCTCGCTCATAACGGTAAGGTTGGACGCAGCCTCCACAGGCGCGACTAATTTGCTGTGCGCTGTGGCCGCCGCTGTCCCGTCTGCATCCATGCGTGCATAGCCGAGCGCGCCACCCATCTCCGGCTGGTCATCGACCAGAAGCACAGCCGCGCCGGCTTCGGCTGCCGTTGCAGCCGCTGCCATGCCTGCTGGGCCGGCACCCACGACGACGACATCGAAGAATCCGTACTTCTTGTCGAAATACCCCGGCACTGCGTCGAGATCGACTGAGCCCAGGCCTGCGCGCGCACGGATGATCGGCTCCCAAAATTTCCATGCTGCTTTCGGGCGGAAGAAAGCTTTGTAATAAAACCCGACCGGGAGGAAGCGGGACAGGTGCTCGATCCTCGCGCCGCGATCACGGGCAAGCGAGCCCTCGTAGTTCTGCCCCATGACGGTCATCGCCTCGGCGATCGGCCGGGTGTCGGCCGGAACGTTGGGCTCGCCCGGCAGCTGGACCAGCGTGTTCGCGTCGTGCCCGGCCATGGTCAAGATGCCTCGTGGCCGGCGGTACTTGAACGAGCGCGACAAGGTCCGGATACCGTTTGCCGCCAAGGCGCTGGCGATAGTGTCGCCGGCTAGCCCGTTGACCTGTGCTCCCTCGAAGCTAAAACGCAGCGCCCGGTTACGGTCGATCCGGGAGCCGATGCCCGAGCCTGCCGGTAAACGAAATTCACCTCCGTTCATTGCTTGTCTACCGGTGGATCGAAGTCCCGGCGCTTCGTGAACACCGTATTGGCCGGATAGGTCCTCAGAATCTCATCGCTTGCTGTGTTGCGTTCGGCGATAAACCAATAGGCGGTGGCGACGTGGAACCACCATTCGCGCACCACGCCGCGGCGGTTGTGATGCTTGAATACGTATTCGGCCCACTCCCTGTCTTCGCTCGAACTAGGCTCGGGCATCTCCTCGACCTCACCGCCGCAGACGAACTCGGAAATGTTGCGCGGGCCGTTGAGCGGACAGGGCATAATCTTCATCGTTCGCGCCTCAATGACCCACCGAGGCCGCGCCGCGCTCGCCGATCTGGGCGAATTGATCGAACCGGGTCAGCGTGAACGGGGCGATCACGGGTGGCACGTTGCCGGTCGCGATGGTCTCCGCCATGCGCTTCCCGCAGACTGGGGTTGCCTTGAAACCCCAGGTCCCCCAGCCGGCATCGATGTAGTAGCCGGCAAGCGGTGTGGTACCCATGACCGGACTGAAATCGGGTGTCATGTCGGCAATACCCGCCCATTGCCGAAGCACTCTCACATCGGCCAGGAACGGAAACAGCTCCAGCATCGGACCGGCGAGCCCCTCCTTGAACTCCAGAGAAGACCTCTGGGAATAGAGTGCGTAGGGGTCGGTCGAACCACCCATCACCAACTCGCCCCGCGGCGACTGGGAGACATAGACGTGCAGACTGCCCGAAACCACGATCGGGTCCAGAAACGGCTTAAGCGGCTGGGTCACGCAAGCCTGAAGCGGCACGGTGTGAATCGGCAGGCGGAAGCCAGCCATGTCCGCAAGCAGCGTGCTCGCGCCCGCGACGGCCTGGAGTACCTTCTCGCATGCGATTCGGCCGCCGGTGGTCTCCACGCCGACGACGCGGCCGGCATCCTGGAGGACACCTGTGACCTCGGTCTTTTGGTGGACCTCGACGCCGCGCCGTGCCGCACCGATGGCGTAGCCCCAGGCGACGGCGTCATGGCGCGCGATCGCGCCGGGCTTGTGGTAAAGCGCGCCGAGTATCGGATAGCGCGCTTCCTCGTCGAGGCTGAGTGGCGGGACGATCTCGCGCAATTCCTGCCGGCCGACAACCTCGGAGTCCACGCCCAGGTGCTTGTTGACCTCGGCCCGCCACCGCATCGTCCGCAGCGAGGCGTCGGTGTGTGCAAGAGTCAGATGCCCACGCTCAGTGTACATGATGTTGAAGTCGAGCTCGCCCGAGAGGTCCTGGTAGAGCCTGACCGACTCGTCGTAGAACGCCACCCCTTCGGGGGTCAGGTAGTTCGAGCGGATGATGGCTGTGTTGCGCGCGGTATTGCCACCGCCCAAATAGCCTTTGTCCAGCACCGCGACGTCGGTGATGCCGTGATCACGGGCAAGGTAATAAGCCGTCGCGAGCCCGTGCCCGCCGGCGCCGATGATTACCACGTCATAGCGCGACTTGAGCGGGCGGGCCGGCGGCAGCGCCCGCCTCGGCGGTCGCTTGCCCCGGAGACCGAGTTTGATCAGGCCAATTGGCATCGGATGCGGCGGCTCAGGTGTCCAACGTGTGGTCGAGCTCCCACTGCGAGAGCGTGGTCGAATAGCTGCGCCACTCGCCGAGCTTGAGCTTGACATAGCTGGTGACAAATTCCTCGCCTAGCCCGTTGCGTGCGACACTCGACTTGTCAAACAGCCGCAACGCATCGAGCAGGTTGAGCGGTAGCCGCCGGATCCGGCGCAGCCGATCGCCTTCGGTATACATGTTTATATCCAACCGCTTGCCCGGATCGCGCCCGTTCTCGATGCCATCGAGGCCCGCCGCCAGAACGCCGGACTGCAGCAAATACGGGTTGGCCGAGCCGTCCATCAGCCGCAACTCGAACCGGCCCTCGTCGGGAATCCGGACCATGTGGGTGCGATTGTTACCGGAGTAGCTGATGGCATTGGGCGACCAGGTAGCACCTGACATTGTCACCGTCGCGTCGATCCGCTTGTAGCTGTTCACAGACGGGTTAAAAAGTGCGCACAGCGCATCAGCCGAATGAATGATTCCGCCAAGGAAGCTGTAGGCCATCGCCGAAAGCCCGAGCTCGCCCTTGGCGTCGTGGAACAGGTTGGTCTTGGCCTCGGTATCCCACATCGAAACATGGCAGTGGCAGCCATTGCCGGTCAGGTTAGTAAACGGCTTGGGCATGAACGTCGCGCGGTAGCCATGGCGTTCCGCGATGGTCTTGACCATGAATTTGAAGAACGTATGTCGGTCGGCCGTGACTAGGCAGTCGTCATATTCCCAGTTCATCTCGAACTGGCCGTTCGCGTCCTCATGGTCATTCTGGTAGGGCTCCCAACCGAGCTCTATCATCGCATCGCATATCTCGCTGATCACGTCGTAGCGCCGCATCAGCGCGGTCTGGTCGTAGCACGGCTTTTCCTGGGTGTCGCGCGGGTCGGACAAAGCGATCTCTTCACTCGACAGCAAAAAGAACTCGCATTCGACGCCTGTCTTCATACGCCAGCCTTGCGCTGCGGCGCGCTCGATCTGGCGCTTGAGAACCACCCGCGGCGAGGGCTCGACCTCCGAGCCGTTCATCCAAAGATCCGAGGCGAGCCAGCCGACCTCGCGGTTCCACGGAAGCTGGATCAGGCTGTCGGGATCGGGGAT
>CAZEKE010000064.1:0-3292 GCA_964512815.1 uncultured Acidiferrobacteraceae bacterium | reverse complement strand
TGGACAATGTCGTCGATATTCACGGTCTACCTCTGAGCAACCAGCAGCACGAAATCGAATACAAGCGCCGGCACGGCATGGGCTTTCTGGGTCTGGGTTCAACGCTGGTGATGCTGCAGATGAAATACGGTGCCGAAGATTCACTGGCGTTTACCGAACAGGTGGCGCGGGAAATGGCTGAAGTCGGCTGGGAGACCGGTATCGAACTCGCTGAAGAAAAAGGGCCAGCGCCCATTATGCTGGACGAGTTCACTGTCACCGCCCAGATGCTGGCGAGACGCCCTGAGTTGGTAACGGACGGCTATAAGGTGGGTGACAAAGTCCGCGGCTCGATACTTCTGGCAAGGTACAGTCGCTACATGCAGCAGTTTCCAGAGAGTCTGACGGAACGCATCGCCACCAAGGGTGCGCGCTATAGCCATCATACTTCCATCGCGCCGACCGGAACGATCAGCCTATCGCTTGCTAACAATGCTAGCAACGGCATAGAGCCCTCTTTCGCACACCTCTACAGTCGTAACGTAATTCGTGAGGGACGCAAGACCAAGGAAAAGGTGGACGTACTGTCTTTCGAATTGCTTGAGTATCGCAGGCTGGTCAACTCGGGCGCCGGGCCTGGTGCAGACGCGGACAACGCGTTGCCGGATTATTTTATGAGTGCTGACGATATCACGCCCAAACAACATGTGGATGTGCAGGCTGCGGCACAGAAGTGGATAGATTCCTCTATTTCCAAGACGGCAAACGTACCCACCGAATTTTCCTTTGAGGATTTCAAGGACATCTACATGTACGCCTACGACAAGGGCCTCAAGGGTTGTACCACCTTCAGGTTCAACCCGGAAGCTTTTCAGGGTGTCCTTGTCAAAGACGAGGACCTGGAGAACACCACATACCGTTTTACACTGGACAATGGTGAGATTATCGAAGTCAAAGGCAACGAGGAGGTTGAGTACGATGGGGAGACGCATACCGCGGCCAACCTGTTCGATGCGCTCAAGGAAGGGTATTACGGAAAGTTTTAACGTACTGAAATGGCAATAAAAATAGACAACAAAATCACTGACTTTGAGGTGCTTGCTAACGCCGGGAAATCCCCAGAACCGCGTCCACAGGACCCGGAAACCGGCACCATCGCGGGCGCCGAAAACACCGCCTCTAATGTCATTCAGATGCACGAGAAAGTCGAGCGTCCGGAAGTGCTGGTGGGGAGCACCTACAAGATCAAAACACCACTATCCGAACACGCTCTGTATGTCACTATCAATGACATCGTACTGAACCCGGAAACCCCTTACGAGAAGCGTCGACCCTTTGAGATCTTTATCAATTCAAAGAACATGGACCATTTCCAGTGGATCGTCGCCCTGACCCGGATCATCTCGGCTGTCTTCCGCAAGGGTGGAGACGCAACTTTCCTGGTCGAAGAACTGCGCAGCGTTTTCGACCCCCAGGGGGGCTACATCAAACGCGGTGGCAAATACACGCCCTCACTGGTCGCCGAGATCGGTGATGCCATAGAAGCACACATGAAGATGATCGGGATGATCAAAGAAGACGTCCTGGAAGAACACCAGCAACAACTGGTGGATGAAAAACGCCGGGCCTACCAGTACGATACAAACACTGGACCGGCGGCAGAAAACACAGATGCCGAGTTTCCTGCCGAAGCGAGACTGTGCGCCAAATGCCATACCAAGGCTGTGGTCCTTCTGGACGGTTGCATGACCTGCCTGAACTGCGGCGATTCAAAATGCGGTTGACCGGCTACGACCTCTACTGAGAGTTCGATACCGACAAACCAGCCTCTGTATTGTTCCATCGGTGCTGTCAACTCAACATCCATTTAGTCTTGCTCACGCCGGCTAGCGGCAACCCTTTCAGCCCACACCAATGCGCTAACCCCTTGGTCCGGCATCGGAGAATGATATGAGCACAGTCAAAACATTCGGCTTTGACACCCTGACCCTGCATGCGGGGCAGCAGCCCGACCCGACAACCGGTGCGCGGGCGACGCCGATCTACCAAACCGCATCCTATGTGTTCAAGAGCCCCGACCATGCGGCATCGCTTTTCAACGTCGAACGTGCCGGACATGTGTACTCGCGAATCACGAATCCCACCAACGCCGTTTTAGAGGAACGAATCTCAGCCCTTGAAGGCGGTGTTGGCGCGATTGCTACAGCCAGTGGACAGGCTGCCTGCCACCTTGCGATCGCTACGCTGATGGGCGCGGGCTCGCACATCGTGTCGTCGCGTTCGATCTATGGCGGGACACACAACCTGCTCGACTACACCTTGCGCCGCTTCGGGATAGAAACCACCTTTGTCGACCCTCGGGACCCTGACGCTTTCGCTGACGCGGTACGACCCGAAACCGGCCTGCTGTTCGGCGAAACACTCGGCAATCCGGGCCTGGAGGTACTGAATATTCCGGTGTTGGCCGAGGTTGCCCATCACCACGGGCTACCGCTGATGATCGACTCGACCTTTACCACACCCTATCTTTGCCGGCCCTTCGAACTCGGCGCCGACATCATCTTTCACTCCGCGACCAAGTTTCTAAGCGGACACGGCGTCATCATCGGCGGGCTGTTGGTAGACAGCGGCCGGTTCGACTGGGAGGCGTCCGGAAAATTTCCTACCATGACAGAGCCTTACGCGGGTTTTCACAATATGAATTTTGCCCAGGAATTCGGCCCGGCTGCCTTCATTACCCGGGCCCGAAAAGAAGGCGCTCGAGACTTTGGCGCCTGCATGAGCCCGACGACCGCTTTCCAGGTTCTGCAGGGTATGGAGACCCTGCCACTGCGCATGCAGCGGCACGTAGAGAACACCCGAAAAATCGTCAACTTTCTATGTGAACAGGCGGCGGTCGAATGGGTAAGTTATCCGGAACTGCCTGACCATCCCGATCATGAACTGGCCCGGAAAATTCTGCCGCTTGGCTGCGGTGCCGTTTTCAGCTTCAGTGTCAAAGGCGGCCGCACGGCCGGTCAGCGATTTATCGATAAAGTTGAACTGTTGTCTCATCTGGCCAACGTCGGCGACGCCAAGTCGCTGGTCATTCACCCTGCCAGCACCACACACCATCGAATGGATGCACAAGCGCTCGAGGCAGCCGGCATCTCTGAAGGCCTGATTCGGCTGTCGGTCGGGCTAGAAGACCCCGACGATCTTATCCAGGATCTTGAGGGTGCACTGCGCTCTTCCCAGAAAACCTGATGACTGACCGCTGAATGACCATGTACCTACAGACAAACAAAAAGCAGATCTATGCCTACACCGGCGC
>CAZEKE010000063.1:0-4119 GCA_964512815.1 uncultured Acidiferrobacteraceae bacterium | reverse complement strand
GGTATCAACAATCTCACAGATGAGGCTAAAGATTTTTGCCGGATCGCCGCTGCCTTCGACCGTACGCAGCTTGTGTTGGGCCCTGAAATAGGTGATCAATGGCGCAGTGTCCTGGTTATAGGCCTCCAGGCGGGCTTTCACAGAACGCTGATTGTCGTCCGGGCGCTGGACAAATCTACGAGAACCGCATTTATCGCAGACGCCCCGTTTTGCCGGTGGCGAAAAGTACCGGTTGTAGGTCGCGCCACATTCCCCACACTCGCTTCTGCCCGTCGTCCGCTTCACCACCACGGCGGCATCCAGTTGGAAGTGCAGTGCCAGCTGCACCGGTCGGCTCATCCAACCAAGCCGGGTATCCAGCTGCTGGGCCTGAGGAATCGTTCGGGGGAAACCATCGAGAATAAACCCTCGCTTACATTCAGAACTGCGCAGCTGGTCTGTGACGGCATCGATGACCAGGTCGTCCGAGACCAGTTTGCCGCTTTTCATGATTGATTCGACTTTTCTACCCAGTTCGCTTTTCTCCGCCACTGACCGACGCAGGATCTCACCACTCGAGATCTGTGGTATACGGTACTTCTCGGCCATCAATCAGGCCGGGGTCCCTTTTCCGGAACCGGGTGCTCCCAGCAAAACTATTCGCATCATTCGACCCCAAATTTCAGTTATTTGGTAGATCTCAAGGCCTACCCGTTCCCCAATGCTGGGTCCTTGAACGTCCCTACCCCGGAAAAATCGGGGCGTCTACTATAGTTTCGTTTAGCCCGCTGTCAATGTATCCGGCGTTTTTATGCTTCTGGTCTGGGCCTCACACCGCTGATGACCCGTTGATAGGTCTTCGGGTTAGAATTTCCAGTACCCAGCGGGGGACGGGGGAAGCAAAGCTTTTCTGAATGCCCGGGGTCGTGCCCCGCAACCGGCCTCTAGTCACACGCGTTGAACAGTACGACCCGTCCGTCAACCCAGGAAGATGAAATCTGATTGATACTGGGATAAACCGGTTGCTGGAACCAGGAACACACAATGACTAAACCGAGAAACGCTTTCTACGCCCAGTCGGGGGGCGTCACCGCCGTCATCAATGCCACCGCTTGCGGTGTAATCGAAACCGCCAGGACCAACCGGCGACTGATCGGCAAGGTCTATGCCGGGCGTAACGGCATCATCGGTGCCCTGACCGAAGACCTGATCGACACCAGTTGCGAAACAAAGGCAGCTGTCGCTGCTCTGCGGTCCACTCCGGCGGGCGCCTTCGGGTCCTGCCGCTACAAACTAAAGAGCCCGGGAGAGAATCCGGAGGAATTCCAGAGACTCATCGCGGTTTTCAAGGCCCATGATATCGGTTACTTCTTCTATAACGGCGGTGGCGATTCAGCGGACACCTGCCTCAAGATATCGCAACTGTCACGAAGCACCGGCTACCCGATACAAGCAATTCACATTCCGAAGACAGTGGACAATGCCCTGCCGATTACCGACAACTGTCCCGGATTCGGTTCCGTTGCTAAATACATCGCAGTATCGACCCGCGAGGCCAGCTTCGACGTGGCCTCCATGGCCAAAACGTCTACCAAGGTATTCATCATCGAGGTCATGGGCCGACATGCAGGCTGGATCGCAGCGGCCGGCGGCATGGCATCTGATGAGAGAACCGAAATTCCCATAGTTATCCTTTTTCCAGAAGTCGCGTTTGACCGCAAGCGATTTATCTTGGCGGTTAACCGCAAAGTGAAAAGGTTTGGCTACTGCACGGTAGTGGTCTCTGAAGGTGCCCGCGATGCGCAAGGTCATTTCCTGGCGGACCAAGGACTTCGTGACGCATTCGGCCACACACAGCTCGGCGGTGTTGCTCCTATTGTGGCTATGATGATCAGGGACGATCTCGGTTTGAAATACCACTGGGCTGTCGCTGACTACCTGCAACGCGCTGCGCGGCATATCGCATCCCGAACCGATGTAGAACAAGCCTATGCCACGGGCAGAGCGGCTGTTGAATTCGCTCTTAAGGGCAAGAATGCGGTGATGCCCACCATCGTGCGCACATCTGAAAAACCGTATCGCTGGAAGATCGGCGAAGCCGATCTCAACCGCATCGCCAACCGGGAAAAGAAAATGCCCCGTAGCTTCATCACGCGTAACGGGATGGGTATCACAGCCCGGTGCCGTCAATACCTGGCGCCGCTAATGGCCGGAGAGGACTACCCACCTTACAGAGACGGACTTCCGCGATATATCCGGCTGAAAAACATCGCGGTGAAAAAGAAACTAGCCAGCAGTTTCAAGGTCTGAGAAACCCACCCACGCCGAGATGAATATGGATCAGCCAGCTGACGGGGCCCGCCTTATCGAGCAGGAACCCTACTACGCAACCCAGGGCAAGGAAATCGAGATCTTCGAGGCGGCTTATCGGAACTGCATCCCGGTTCTGCTCAAGGGCCCCACTGGCTGCGGCAAGACGCGCTTCATGGAACACATGGCGTGGCGCCTCAAGCGGCCACTGGTAACCGTGTCCTGCCATGACGACCTGACCGCCTCAGACCTGGTAGGCCGCTACCTGATCATCGGGGGTGAAACCCGCTGGATCGACGGGCCGCTTGCACAGGCGGTCAGAATTGGGGCGCTGTGCTACCTGGATGAGATCGTCGAGGCCCGGAAGGACACCACCGTCGTAATCCACCCTCTGGCTGACGACCGCCGGGTACTGCCGGTGGAAAAGACCGGCGAAGTGATCACCGCACCGACGGCATTCTGCTTGGCCATTTCCTACAACCCGGGTTACCAGAGTGTCCTCAAAGATCTCAAACAGAGTACCCGGCAGCGTTTTGTCGCCATTGACTTCGATTATCCAGACCCGGAGCTGGAGGCCAGCATTATTTGTCACGAGTCCGGCCTGGACGCCGGGGTCTCGGAATTACTGGTCCGCTTCGCCGGCATGACACGTAATCTCAAGGGCAACGGTCTGGAAGAAGGCGCCAGCACGCGATTGCTGGTGCACGCCGCCAAGCTGATGCAAAGCAACGTGGATCCCAGAACCGCCTGCCGCGTTGCTATCGCCGAAGCACTCACCGATGAGCCGGACATGCTCGCTGCGGTCAACGAACTGGGAACCACACTGTTCTAGATCTCGGCGTAAGGCCGATCCGCGGAAACTCAGGTTTTTCCTTATACTGACTTCAGTCACATGACCCGAGACCAAAGGCAATGACCGAAATTCACACCGAGCCCGTACTGGGCATCATCGGCGGAAGCGGCCTTTATGAAATCGATGGTCTGAAAGACCGGGAGTGGAAGGAATTTCAGAGTCCCTGGGGAGAACCTTCAGACGCTTTACTGTGTGGCCAGCTCGGCGACATTCCCCTGGTTTTCCTGCCCAGGCACGGCCGAGGCCATCGGTTCAGTCCCACAACCATCAATTACCGGGCAAACATCGATATCCTCAAGCGTGCCGGTGTAACCGACATCATTTCGCTCTCAGCTGTCGGCTCGTTTCGTGAGGAACTTGCTCCTGGGACGTTCGTTATCGTTGACCAATTTATCGATCGAACTTTCGCCAGAGATAAAAGCTTTTTTGGCACGGGCCTGGTGGCCCACGTCTCGATGGCCCGGCCAGTCAACCCGCGACTGACCGGCTGGTGCGAGTCCGCCTGCGACAGCGAAGGTATACCGGTCCACCCGGGCGGCACCTACCTGGCGATGGAGGGACCGCAGTTCTCTACTCTGGCCGAATCGGAGATGTACCGCCAGTGGGGGTGTGATGTCATTGGCATGACCAACATGCCTGAAGCCAAACTCGCCCGCGAGGCAGAAATTCCCTATTGCACGGTCGCCATGGTTACGGACTATGACTGTTGGCACCCGGATCACGAAAACGTTGATGTCAAGACCATCATCGAAGTGCTTCAAAGCAACGCCGAACGGGCCCGCGCCCTTATCAAAAGGGTTGCTCCACAGATGAGCGAGCGACCCGCGGTCTGTCCCTCCGGTGACGACCAAGCACTGGACTCGGCCCTGATTACGGCGCTGGAATCGAGAGATCCTCTATTGATCAGAAAACTGGACGCTGTTGCCGGGCGTTTGCTGCACTAGAGGCCGATTGACAATGCATATCGAAGACCTGGT
>CAZEKE010000062.1:0-5822 GCA_964512815.1 uncultured Acidiferrobacteraceae bacterium | reverse complement strand
GTGAACCCGTTGTGCCGGAGGTGAACTGCAGATTGATCGCATCATGAGGTGAGAGCACGGCACTGATCGAATCCAGCCGCGAACGCTGCACGGCTCTGCCCCCTTCCATGACATCATTGAAACAGATCATGCCTGCTACCGGCGCATCACCGACCTGGATCACTAATTTGAGTGACGGTAGATTCTTGGATTCGAGCCGGCCAGGTCGGCGCTGATTCAACTCCGGTGCAATATCCTGCAGCATTTCCAGATACAGACTGGTCTTGAAGGAAACGGCAGTAATCAACGCCTTGACACCCGCCTTGGCCAACGCATATTGCAGTTCTGTTCTCCGGTAGGCCGGATTGATATTCACCAGTATTGCACCAATACGTGCCGTAGCAAATTGCGCGAGGAGCCACTCCGGACGGTTGGGTGCCCAGATACCGACCCTGTCGCCGCGGCAGATACCTTCTGCCAGCAGGCCCGCAGCCAGTTCATCGACCTTTTCCGATAACTGTTCCCAGCTCCAGCGTTCGCCGGAATCGGAGAACACACAAGCATCACGGCTCTTGTCGCGGGCTACGGTGCGAGCAAAAAATTCCGGGATCGTTAGCTCTTCCAGCGCGGGAGTCTCTGGACCTATGACATGTGAGTGTCTCAGTCCTGCCATCACGTGTTCTCGGCCAGACGTCGCACTAACGGGATAACCCGCGGAAGGATCTCCGCCCTACCCCCAGTCACATCGATTTCCAGTCGCCCATCTGCTCAAACGCGTGAGCACTCTGGTAGATGCTGGACTCAGCGTAATGCCGGCTGATCAACATCACGAGGCGGCAGAGGGAAGTGGCTTTCATCGGCAGTATCGGCATCAGCAGGAGATCCTACTACTGAAGGGTCGCATTGTAGGTTTCTTAATGTCACTCAGCAATTAACCATTAATTCAGCCACATATTCAACCCGTCAACTGGCTCCCAAGGGGCAACTCCTGATACGCTACCGTCACAGTAGCAATCACGGACCAGGCCATGAACCAGGCACTAGACAACCTTCTCGAGACCAATCGTCCTGTGATTCTGGATGGGGGCATCGGAACGGAATTGCAGCGCCTGGGTGCCCCGATGGACCACGAAGCGTGGTGCGCTTTGGCGCTGGATACCCATCCCGACCTGGTCCGACAGGTCCACCGATCCTATATCGAGGCCGGCGCTGACATTATTACGGTCAACACCTACGCGACAACCCGCCAGGCGCTCAGATCCGGTGGTATGGAAGAAAAATTTTTCCACTGGAATTCCCGCGCAGTGCAGATTGCACAGGAAGCGCTCGAAGACTCAGCACCAGGACGAGATGTCCTGCTCGCAGGGTCGGTTTCGACTTTTGGAAATTTCGATCGCTTCAGTGATGGCGAACTGGAGCCGTTTTTCCGGGAGCAGGCCGAGATTCTGGTCGATCAGGGCGTCGATATGATCCTCCTCGAGACGCTTTCATCCCGGACCTCGACGATCGTCACTGCACAGAATGCACTGACCGACTTCGATCTACCCGTGTGGGTCGCCATCAGCGGTGTTCAGGATCAGCACTCGGGGGCAATGTCTCTGGGAGTCAAAGAAAGTCCCGACCACAGCAATTCGTTTAGAGCCCACGAACCCTTTGCCGACGCCATTCAGAAGATCATGACTGCCGGGGGTTCGGCACTGCTGCTGATGCATTCTCCGGTCGATATGATCGAGCCCGGTCTGGGTGTGATGGGCGAGAATTATTCGGGCCTTCTGGGCGCCTATCCCAATGCCGGTTACTGGCAGCGCCCCGACTGGGTGTTCGTCGACCAGATCAGCCCGGATGACTATCTTGGAGCCGCAGCAAGCTGGGTCGAGGCCGGTGCCAAAATCGTCGGCGGCTGCTGCGGTATCGGCCCGGAACACATCAGCGCACTCTCGAGCGGGCTATCCTCTTTACCGTAACCTTGGCGTCTGCCGCCTAATTCTTCTTTTTCCTCACCACCCGCTTGAGCGGAGACAGGTTGATCTCATCAAACACTGTCCCTGCCCGGGCATTCAACACACCGGCAACGGTGTCTGCCACATCCTGCGGCTCAATCACGTTGGCAGGGTCCGAGCCGGGTTCAAAGTCGAGCTGATCATAAAATCCGGTTCGGACCATGCCGGGATTAACGATGGTAATTCTCACACCGGCGCCCGCACACTCATGCTTAAGTGACTGCGCCAGTCCCCGCAGTGCGAATTTGGTCGCAGAGTACACCGCGCCGTACCGCCCTCCGGACAAGGCCGCCTCCGACCCCATCAAGACGACATCGCCACCACCATTGCGTTTGATCACCGGCAAGAATGCGCGAACCACAACCACCTGGCTGGTCAGGTTGAGATCAATCAGAGACCGAATGTCCGCATAGGACATCTGTTCCAACGAACCGAACCATCCCACACCGGCACAGCAGATCACGCCGCTGATCTTGGGGCAGTCGCGGGCGAGCTCGGTCAGTCGGTCTGGCAAACGGGCCAAGTCCGCAAGATCTATTTCAACCGGTTGGAAAAGCCCCTTTTCAGCCGGAATCTGACCGGGATCGCGGGCAATACCGATAACACTCTGGCCGTCCGAGAGCAGATGGGTGCTGATGGCGCGCCCGATTCCTGAGCTGGCACCTGTCACCAGCAGGGTACGAGGCTCATCCATTTCCTGCCTCCGTTACGCTGACTCCGAAATCGGGTGAGCAGGAAAAAAGCTTTTCCACCGGCAGGTACTGACGCAATTCATCCCTACAGAACGTCATCATCTCCTGCTCACGTGATTCTGCGTAGGAGATCATTGTAGTTCGGTTCACAAAAGGACCTGCAAACAGGGGTTCATCCGGGTAAAGCCGGACCACGTTGCGATAAAAAGATTTGGGCATCCGGAAGGGACCGAACGTTACCGAATGCACGCTGTTTACCATAAGACGCCTGAAGACCTCCGAAAATAATGCCTGATATCGTTCCTGGTAATCGGTTTCGTACAGGATCGGATCAAAGCGCAAACCGATCTGCCAGCCCTGCCTTGCCAGTTCGACCATGGTATCGATACGTTTCGTCACAGACGGCGCCTTGTGTTCCAGTGCGGCCGCGGTGTTCGTCGGCGTGAGGCTGAATGCGACCACCACATTACTGCTGGGCTCGGCCGCAAGAAGCGACCGGACCTGGGTACTCTTGGTGCGCAGTTCCACGTGCGCCCGAGGATACTTCTTCAGCCAAGACAGCATCTCGCTCACAAATCCCGTCACCGGTTCCAGCGCAAGACTGTCACAGTCATAGCCCGAGAAAAACCACACTGCCTCACCAGGATGGGCTTCGAGTTTTCCTGCCATACCGGCAAAGAACGCTTCGTAGTTCACGAATACTACATAGTGGGCGGAACGGTACATTCCCTGCAGAAAACAATACCGGCAATCATAAATACAGTTCAGCATGTGGGAGAAGTAGTAATTGTGTTCACCGCCGATGCCGTAACCCGGGGGGGTCTGCAAAATTGCTTCACCGTATTTCTCGGCCAAAATCAGGGCGGGGCGGGTTTTCTGCAGACGGAAATTCTGTGCCCGTGGATTGAAGACCTCGCCATAGCGCTCACAGCTCAGCCGCGCAGCATCCGGAAAGCGCGTGAGGATTCGTTGCGTACGGGCGTCACCTTCAATCGCCTGCTCAATATAGACCGTATTGATCATCGATCCTGTGCCCAGGATTTACTCGCACGCACATGATTAGGATTGCGTGTAAAGCGAACCGGCTGCTGCGCGAGAAGCCGTTCCAGCTGCTGCAGGACTTCGGCCGAGCCTCGGCTCGACTTAATGTCTCTCCAGGGATCATCAGCGTTCAGAGCACCCCAGCGCCTCAATAGATCGTTCAGTCGATGACGTTGCGTGACCGTGAAATGCCACTGCCCAAGATACCGATCGACCGACAGATGTGAGACCCTGGTTTTAGCATGCTGCTCGCCGGTGTCCGCGAGTTCCCCGGCAAAGGCCGCTATGGCCTCCAGCTGGTCTGCAATCAACTGCAAGACCTGCTCGCGGCGAAAGTTAGGTGCTTTCCCAGGGTTGTCGGACACCACCTTGAGACACTGAACCAGCTCCCCTGTACTGCAGCGGCTGGCCACCGCATAAAACCCCGATGCTTCCATGTCGTAGGCACTGCAGCACGGGTAATCCAGCTCCGGCCGGTCCACCGTGATCAACTCCGAACGCTGCACCGGTGACGCCAGAGTGTAGGGCGGATACCACCTTCGCCCGGTGGCCCGTTCCTCGATGCGTCCTGCCAGTAACAGGCGGCCGATCGAAAGCTGCTGATGACCGGCAATGCCCACATTCAACCAGGGTACATCGGCTTTGCCGCCACTGACATGGTGCAGATGAGCAACAGCGGCCCCAGCCAGCACTCTTCCAATGCCGGAGATCACCAACCAGAACGTTCCACCGCGATAGATCGGGAAAAGATCATGGGTCTTGGCTGACTCCAGCTGGAAATGTTCGATAAGCGGCTCGGCCTCGGCCCGCAACGCGACGACCAGATTCACGGACCAGCAGCCTCCAAGACCCGGTCCGCCACGGTTTCAGAAGATTTGATGATGTTCAATTGTGCCCGGGCGCGGGCCAGCTTGCCGGCGTAAATGCCAGCCTCCTGCTCGCGTCCCCGACGGCGAACACCCTGCAGATAAACCGTGGTTTTTTTGAGCAGTTCCTCCAGGCACTGTCCTTCCTGTTGAGGCGTCAGATCCCCGGCATCCAGAAGCTTCTCGAGCGCCCTGATCCGGAATCGGTCCATGCCCCAATAGCGGCGAGAAAGCTGATCGGCATGCCCCCCGTATTTAATAACCAGCGGTCTTGGGACATGATTGACCTGCAGCTTTGCGCACAGCCGGAGCCACAGATCGTAATCCTCGCAGGCCGGCAGTCGCTCATCGAAACCGCCGTGACGCTCGAACACCGAACGATGCAGCATGGCCGAAGAGGGTGAGATCACGCAGCGCGGCAGACACCGGCTGAATATCTGGCCACCGCTTTTGCGGTGTTTGCGCATCGGGTTGACCCTTACACCATTGCGAATCCAGATCTCGTCGGTATGGCAGATCGGCCGACCGGAATCCGCCAGAATCGCGGCCATTTGCACTTCGATCTTGGTCTGGCACCATTCATCATCCGAGTCCAGAAACGCGACCCAGTCACCTCGAGCCGTCTCGATGCCCCGGTTGCGCGCCCGACTGACTCCAAGGTTTGGCTGCGTCACCAACACCGCTTCAGGGAAAGCCTCTGCAACCCACTCTGACGTGCTGTCGGTGGACCCGTCATCAACGACAATGACCTCCAGTAACGGGGCACTCTGATCGAACACCGAACGCAGCGCCCGGTTCAGCAGCTGCACCCGGTTAAAGGTGGGAATAATGACCGAGACGGTCTCCATCAGGCCTGAGGATCCCCGGACAGTGCCACCCGCTCGATTGCAAAGGGAGCATGATCCTCAATCTCTGCAAAGGGTGCACGGGCAAATCGGTGCCCCGACCACACCGCTGCGGCAATGGTGCCTGGAGCGTAACAGTCGCCGATTCGCACGATGTGCTGCCCGTGTTCACCCTGTGCAAGGTCCGTGTAGAGGCCATCGTTTGCCAGGAGCGCGGTGACCAGCACCACCGATGTGCATTCCAAAACGGAGGGCTTTTCGGTGTAAGTACATCGTATGTGCGCCCTGGCCTCCTCGATCTCAATCAGTGCATGGGAGGCCACAATCCGAACCCCTGCTTCCATCAGGCGGGCCTGAATCCGTGACTGCTCGAGTGTGTACTGGGTGAAAGCGGAAACG
>CAZEKE010000061.1:0-5442 GCA_964512815.1 uncultured Acidiferrobacteraceae bacterium | reverse complement strand
CCTGTGGGTCGGAATTGCAGATGTCAGTCATTATGTGCCCGACGGGTCATTGCTTGATCAGGCAGCGTTCGAAAGAGGAACGTCGGTATATTTCCCGGATCGTGACATACCTATGCTGCCGGAAACACTGTCCAACGACCTCTGCTCCCTTCGCCCTGGACAAAACCGCCTTTCGCTGATTGGGGTGATTGACGTTTCTCCAGAAGGAAAAATTGATAGTTGGCGGTTCGAGCGGGCGATGATACGTTCCCATCGCCGTTTAACCTACGATGAGGTCAAAAACCATCTCACTTCTGGTGAAGACTGGGCTCGTCGGGTCTGGCCGGAAACTATTACGCGGGTGGTTGATGATCTTGCTGATGTCGCCGGGGCTTTGAGAGCTTTCCGTTCGAGGCAGGGAATGGTCGAATTTGATTTGCCGGAGATTTCCGTCAGTCTTTCGCCCGATGGAAAGGTCCAATCTATCTCGAGAAGAAGATCAAACCTGGCGACAAAATTGGTCGAAGAGTGCATGTTGGCGGCAAATGTATGTGCGGCGCGTTCGCTAAATGTGTTGCCCGAAGCGATCTACCGCACGCATGAACCTCCATCAGTGGACAACATCAACACTTTGCGTGACGTACTTAGTTCCGTCGGCCTGAAGCTGTCGGGAAGACGGCGCCCTTCGGTCGCTGATTTTCAGGATCTGCTGGCCAGTGCTCGGTCGAATTTCAGACAAGACAAGTGGGTTCAGTTGCTCCTCCTGCGCAGCTTTCAGCAAGCCTGCTACGCCTCAAATTCAGATGGTCACTTTGCGCTAGGGTTCTCTTTGTATACCCACTTTACGTCACCCATCCGGCGTTATCCGGATCTGATTGTGCACAGGTTGCTTAAAGGTATTCAGAAATGGCATGGGGGGTGTTTGTATGACGAGGCGGGTCTACTTGGCGAAATTGCCTCACGCAGCTCCATGGCGGAACGTCAGGCTGAAAATGCGGTCCGTGAAGTCACCGCACAGGTCAAAGCAGGTTACATGCAGGATAGAATAGGAGAAGTCTTCAGGGGTGTGATTACGGGCGTAACAGAGTTTGGCGTATTTGTCGAACTGGATGAACCGCCAGTCGATGGGCTGATTCATGTGTCACAACTTGGAAAAGATTATTTCCGGTTTGAACCGGAGAAGATGCAACTGACAGGTGAGCGGACGGCAAAGCGAATCCGTATGGGCGATACATTGGAAGTGATTGTTGCTGGTGTCAATGTAGACGCGGGTCAGGTCAGTTTTGTGCCAAGTGCCAAAAAAAAATCACCTCGCATTCGATCGGGGAAAAGAGGCAAACGGCAAAATAGGCTTCAATGACCTCACACTTTCTCCGGTTCCCGATCATGTTTGTTGATACCGGAATACGGACGCTGCGCGGTGTTGGCGGGAAAATACCCGAAGTGAATTAGCAGTAGCTGACGGGCTGGATAATGATGAAACAAGAGGAGTTGTTCTGTGGCTTCCACGCCGCACGAAACGCCCTGAGTTCAGGCACATCGGGTGGTGAACTGCTTCATGCTGGCGAGCGAATCGATGCCCGTTTGGGTTCTCTTTTGGACCTTGCAGCCAAGGCGGGAGTGTTGGTCCGCCTCGTCAGTCGCGAAGAACTAAATCGTGTGGCCGGGGGCGTGCGGCATCAGGGGGTCGTCGTCCGATTGATGCGAAGTGGCCCTGAACGCTCAGTCAGTCTGCCGGAATATCTAGACGAGTTAGCAGAGCCGCCTCTCATGCTGGTACTAGACGCCATACAGGATCCCCACAATCTGGGTGCCTGCCTGCGCAGTGCCGCCGCCGCCGCAGTTCATGGCGTGATCCTGCCCCGGAATAAAGGCTGCAGTCTAACCCCGGCAGCCATTCGGGTTGCTGCGGGTGGAGTAAGCCACCTACAGATATTCGACGAATCTAATTGGAGTCGGGTACTCAAGACTCTCAAGCAACAAGGTTTGTGGCTGATTGGTGCCGAGGCATCTGCTGATCAGTCCATATTTGATATCGACCTGACTGAGCCGGTTGCGATTATCGTAGGCTCAGAGGACGCTGGTTTGCGGCGGGTTACCCGGAACCAATGTGATCAAATAGCGTGCATTCCTTCGCCCGGCCGGATTGGCAGCCTCAATGTCTCAGTCGCTGCGGGCGTTATGCTCTTCGAAGCGGTGCGCCAGAGATCGATCAGCAAACTCGTTCACTGTGAATCATAACTTTGCCGAATCCGGACTCCGGGTCATTTGTCAGGGGCAGGTGTCTTTCTGCGATAGTCACAAAGAGCTTTGATGGCGCATTCATAACAGCGTGGGGTCCTCGCGGCGCAGGTATAGCGGCCATGAAGGATAAGCAGGTGGTGGGCGGTCTTGAGGAAGCGCTCTGGTGTGACGCGCAGCAGTTTCTTCTCCACCTGCAACACGTTTTTTCCAGGAGCCAGACCGGTGCGGTTAGAGACCCTGAAGATGTGGGTATCTACTGCAATGGTCGGTTGTCCAAAAGCGGTGTTCAAAATAACGTTGGCCGTCTTACGGCCGACTCCAGGAAGCGCCTGCAGGGCTTCCCGCTCAGGCGGAACACGACCATTGTGTTGTTCAAGGAGAATCCGGCAGGTCTTTAGGATGTTCTTGGCCTTGGTATTGAACAGGCCGATGGTTCGAATATGGTGCTTGAGCCGAGCTTCACCCATGTCGAGGATCGCCTGCGGTGTTCGCGCTTCACGGTAAAGGGTTCGAGTTGCTTTGTTCACGGAAATGTCGGTGGCCTGGGCAGACAGGATGACCGCGACCAGCAGTTCGAATCTGGAACGGTATTTAAGCTCGGTCGTGGGTTCCTCGATGACCTTTGATAAGTGCTGGAACAGTTGTTCCCGGGTCACTGAATTCATCGTTTTGCCGTCGGGAGAGCGTTCAGCTGACAGAGCCGTCAGTGAGTGAATTTAAACGCCGATCTCTCACCCGCTTGACGCTGGCCCGGATGTCCTGCTGCAGGTGCTTTCGACTGGCAGACTTTGCTGCTTTAGAGCGGCGAGCCTGCAGGTCGATCCGTTGGTTTCTCGCGCGGATTCGCTGTCTGGCGCGCTGGACAGCACGCAGCGAATATCCCGCCCATGGACTGGATACGCCGGTCCAAGAATTAGGCCGGGGCGCAAGTTTGATGCAGTCGACAGGGCAGGGTTCTATGCAAAGTTCGCAGCCGGTGCACTCGACCGAGAGGATTGTGTGCATCTGTTTGGCGGCACCGCATATCGCGTCGACCGGGCAGGCCTGAATACAGAGTGTACATCCAATACATTGATCTTCCTGAATGACCGCGATGGCGGGTTCTCGCGGTACCCCACATTCGAGGTCCAGCGGGATTAACTCGTTCGAGGTGAGGCGTGACAGGGCCTTGATCGTAACGTCGCCACCCGGTGGGCAGCGATTGATCGGGCTTTCGCCCCTGGAGACGGAAGCGGCGTAGTCGTAACAGCTGGGCAGGCCACATTTTTGGCACTGCGTTTGGGGAAGCCACTGGTCGATCAGGGAGGGGTCAACTGGCTGTGTCATATTTTGTGATGCCTTGCCAGGGGCAGTGCCACCCTATTTTTTTTTTCGGAGGCTGCTGACCGGTATAGGCACGGCCAGCATTAACGTACCCGCATGCCGGGCTGGGCCCCATCGTCGGCTTGAATCACGAATATTCCCTGACTGTCGTCGCTACCTGATGCGGCAAGGATCATCCCTTGCGATTCTCCGAAACGCATCTTTCGCGTAGCAAGATTGGCTACGACAACAACCTTTTTTCCAACCAGATCTGTTGGTTCATAGTCCGATTTAATGCCGGCGAAGACGTTACGTGATTCTCCGCCAAGATCTAGCGTGAGGCGTAGCAGTTTATCCGCACCTTCGACGAGTTCGGCTTCAACGATCTGGGCTACCCGCAGATCAATCTTGGAAAAGTCGTCGATGGTGATTTCAGATGCGAGTGGTTCATCCGCTAGATGGCCCCGGGCGACAGTGGTGTCCGTTTCGATGGAATCATTAATCATCTGGTCTATATCCTTGTGATCAATTCGGTTCAGAAGATGGGTATACGGGCGAATGGAGTGATCCAGCAAAGGTTGTTCAAGATCCTTCCAGGCACCAACGGCGCAAAGATCGCAGCGGAGAAATTTTCCGGCTTTGTCCGCAACCACTGGCAGAACGGGAGCCAGCCAGGTCAGCAGGATTCGAAACAGGTTGATCCCCTGAGTGCAGACTGCCTGTAGTTCCGCCTCGGCACCGGGTTGGTTGGCAAGAATCCAGGGCCGTCTGGCATTGATGTACTGGTTAGCTTCATCCGCGACCGCCATGATTTCACGCATCGCAAGGCTAAATTTGCGGTTCTCATAGGCCGTCGCGATCGAATCGCCGGCTCTGATTGAGCGCTCGTACATGACCGGATCGTCCAGTACGCCGGCGAGCCGGTCGTTGAATTGCTGGCTGATAAAGCCAGCGCAACGGGCGGCGATGTTAATGACCTTGCCGACAAGATCGGAATTGACCCGCTGGACAAAGTCGTCAGGGTTAAGGTCTATATCCTCGACCCGGTCGTTCAGCTTCGCGGCATAGTAATAACGCAGGTATTCCGGCTTAAGGTGCTGCAGATAGGTTTCCGCGGTGATGTAAGTCCCTCTGGATTTCGACATTTTCTCGCCATTGACCGTGACGAAGCCGTGGACAAATACCGCGGTCGGTGTCCGGAATCTGGCGCCATGCAAAAGGGCTGGCCAGAACAAAACATGGAAATAGACGATGTCTTTACCGATAAAGTGATACAGTTCTGCTTCCGAGTCGGGCGCCCAGTACTCATCGAAATCAAGACTGGTTTCCAGACACATCGCACGAAAACTCCCCATATAGCCAATCGGTGCATCAAGCCAGACATAAAAATACTTGTCCGTAAGTCCAGGTATTTCAAATCCGAAGTAGGGTGCGTCGCGGGAAATATCCCATTCACGGAGTCCCGATTCGAACCATTCGGCTAGTTTGTTTACGACTTCAGGTTGAAGGCGGCCTGAATCCGTCCAACTCTTTAGCATCGTTTCGAATTCGACCAGCTTGAAGAACTGGTGTTCAGACTCGCGTTCGGTGGGAACGGCCCCTGAAATAGCTGACACAGGGTTTTTTAACTCACCGGGAGAATAGGTCGAACCGCAGGATTCGCAGCTGTCCCCAAATTGATCGGTCGCACCGCAGCGCGGGCACTCACCCCGAATGAAACGGTCAGGCAGAAACATCTGTGCCTCCGGATCATAGGCCTGGGCAATTACCCTGCTGTTGATATAGCCGGAACTGTTCAGACGGTTGTAGATGGTTTCAGAGCAGTATCGGTTTTCATCCGAATGAGTGGTGTGGTAAAAATCGAATCCGATCTGGAAACCGGCTAAATCCCTCTTGTGGTCAGCCAAGGCAGCGCTG
>CAZEKE010000060.1:0-6294 GCA_964512815.1 uncultured Acidiferrobacteraceae bacterium | reverse complement strand
ATGATGTGCAGATCGCCATAGTGCTCCAGCGTCCCTTCGACCAGGGACCTGGCCGTTGAGCCGGCGGTGATATCTCCGGCGATTGCAGTGATCTCCAACCCCATTTTCTGTTGCCGATCAGCGTTTACTGCCAGTGGCCCGCCGTCGATATCGTTTGCAATGACCCGGGCGCCTTCACCGGCCAGTTTCTCGGCGATGGCCTGGCCGATACCGCGGGCGGCGCCGGTGACAATCGCCACGCGCCCTGAGAGTTTTGCTGGAGGTGCCTTCATTACCCAATGAGTTGCCGACGTGCTGCAGTCAGAGTCGCGGGGCGCGCCGGGTAGGGCAACGTGTCACCCCGCTGTAGCCGGATCCGCCAGTCGGAGTACTTGTGGGTCGGGTTGTAGACATGAGGCCGGTGGGTCGTCGTGACCTGCCGGGAAACGGCCTTCTTGCGGGTCTTAATAAGGGCATCATTGGCTTTTGTGCGTGGCACCATGCACACGAAGACTGCGGCCCGTGAGAGCTGGTGTGAATTGTCAACCGCCTGCCCACTGCTACCCGGGCTGCTGCAGTGGGCGGTGCGGGAGTCCCAGCACAGCATGTCGCCTGGCCGGAGCAGAACCCGCATCGGCGGGACCGACGGGTCACTGATCACGGGGTCGTCCGCTGGAAGCTCGAAGTAATCCTCGTGCACCGGCAGGGCGGCAACGGTCTCGGGATAGCGCCCGGCGTAATCCGGAAACAGATGGTGTGATCCTTCGATCAACTGGTTGCAAGCGCCGTCGCTGGACATGGGCAGCAGGTTGACAAGGCCCTGGATACAGTCAAATCCTGGTCGGTGGCCCGGATGCTGATCGACATGGAACCATCGTTCGTGACTTTTCCAGCTGGGTTCGTAATGCCAGGGCCGCATGACGCAGGCACCGTCGAATGAGACCAACAGATCGTCCTCCTGCCAGAGAGTGCTGAAGGCTTTGCGGACTTTGGGCCGGTCGCGCACACCCCAGCAGAACTCGCTCTGTCCGATACCGCAGTAGGCCAGAATGGCCCCCCGGTCCAGTGCGGGCGGCCAGTGACGGTAACTCTCCAGCCAGCCTCGTACAACGCGTCCCCCGGTCACTTCCTCGATCCAGTCCCAGAAGTGGTTCAGTGCCTGTTCACACTCAACGGGAGAGATCACCGAATTGAACACGACGTAGCCACGTTCATGAAGATGAACCGCTGCCTGTGGATCATTGCACGTATAGCGGGTCGGCTGACTCCCGTTTGCGGGAAAGTCTCCGCGATGCTCAGCCATAGCCGGGCGGCGCCTTAAATCCACCCAGTGCTTCTTCCATCAGTCTGGCGAATTCGAGTGCGGTGTTGTCTTCAAGGTAGTCAGCGATGATCTGCAGGCCGCAAGGTAGGCCGGAACGGGTGAGACCGGCGGGGGCGACGGTAGACGGCAGGTAAGCCACGCTGGGCAGACCCGCCCAGAACAACTGATCGACCACCAACTCCTCGCGGCCATTGACCAGGATAGTGCGGTCAGGCCGCTGCCCGGCATGGTCATGCACGAATGCGGCAGATGCTGCGGTGGGTGACAGTAATACGTCGTATTTGGTGAAAAAATTTGCCCACAGCTTGCGCATCTGTTCGCGTTCGTTGTGCAGTGCAAACCAGTCGCGGTAACGGAGGGTCACGCCACGGTCCAAGTAGGCGCGGTATTGGGTGTCTTTCGGTGTTCGGGACTCGCTGCTCTGCAGGTGAAATTGGTATTCTTCGTCGCTGAAGCCGGTACCGCTGGCTGCCCGCAACAGCAGCAAATAGACCTCCTGGTAACGGATCCAGTCAAATTGCGGTGCAGCATTTCGGTCCACCTGCAAACCTGATCTCTCCAGGGCATCCACGGTGGCGAGCAACTGCTCGGTAAGTTCGTCATCCTGGGTGCAGACTGGGCTGTCCATCAGTAAGCCGACCCGGAATGCGCCAAGGTCAGTCTTGCGTGCGGGAGGAAGGTGCAATCGCCAGGCTTTCTGTTCAGCACCCGTGGGGCCTGCGAGAATCTCCAGTAGAATCTTCAGGTCATCGGCGCCGCGGGCCAGCGGCCCGCCCACTAGAATATCGACGTGGGCATGATCGTCGGGCAGCAGGTGTCCGCGCAACGGCACGATCCCCATGGTCGGTTTGTGGCCGAAGACACCACAATAGTGAGCGGGATTGCGGATCGAGGCGCCGATATCACTGCCGATCTCCAGGCTCGCCATGCCGGTTGCCAGCGCAGCTGCGGCTCCCCCCGAGGATCCTCCGGGCGTGCGGGTGAGATCCCAGGGGTTGTTGGTCGTCCCGTAGATTGAATTGAACGACTGCCAGTCTGCGAGTTTCAGCGGAACATTGGTCTTGCCGTAAATGATCGCCCCGGCATCCAGCAGCCGTTGAACGGCGGTCGCGTTGCTCCGGGGGTAATTGTTGATCCTCTCGGGTATGCCCCAGGTCGAGGGAGAACCCACCCAGTCATAGCTGTCCTTGATGGTCATCGGCACGCCGTGTAGTGGACCGAGCGTCCGGCCGGCGGCCAGCACGTCATCGGCCCAGCGCGCATGAGCACGTGCCTGTTCGATCTGGGTGAAAACGACAGCATTGACCGCTGGATTGTGGGCCTCGTATCGTGCCAGATGCAGATCGAGGAGTTCGACGGCGCTGATTTGTCTGCGCTGAACCAGCTGTGCGAGTTCCAATGCCGGCCGGAGTGGCAGATTATTCATAATGTCTTGCGCATCGTTGGGCTGTCGGAAGGGGCAGTTCAGCAGGTCCGATATCCAAATCCGGATCAGCGCATTGCTGACCGTACCGGGCCATTATAGCGAGAGCATTGTCGATCTCTGCCGCAGGCCCGGCTGACCGTGCGGCCGGTTGGCGAATGTTTGCGGACGTTATACTTCGATCAGTTCATCAGACCATAATAGGAAAGAGATGCCAGACGGAAAACAGAATCCCGGCACGCCGACTGGCGGTGCTGAAAGCACCGGTCTTTTCGAACTCGAGCCCCTGTCCGGCGCGACATTTGGTGCACGGCTACGCTTTCCCTTGAAGAGTAACGGTGATCTCGCCGGGACGGTCACGGCACTTAAAGCAGACCCCGGCAGGTTGATCGAAGCATTCTATGCGCGTGGCGGGTTACTGGTCCTGCCTGGGATGAACGCGATCTCTAGTAGCCCTTCTTTGCTCTTCGAACTGAGTACGTTGTTTGGTCCGGAGGTCGAGAACTATCAGAACACGCTGACCAATGAGAATGCGATTCACCCGAGCGTGCCTGAAATTCTGCAGGTCACTAATATTCCGCCCACGTCCAAGCAACCGCCGAAGAGACCCGAGCCGGTGCTGACCGAAGAGGGTGCGCTGCCCACACAGTTCCCCCACCGGCGCGGCTGGCACACCGATCAGAGTTTCCGCAGACCGCCGCCGGACGTGTCTTTGTTCTATGCGGTCATTCCATCGCCGCAAGGGCAGGGCCAGACACTTTATGCCGATGGGGCCGGTGCCTATGAAGCGCTGGATAACGAACTCAAGGATACAGTCGAGAACCTGGAGGGGATCCACGCCATACCCGGCATCGGCCGTGCCGAGTATTCGGTCAGGGCAGGAGAGTCGCCAAAACCGTTGCTTTCCCACCAGATGCCGCAGCACCAGCCGGTGGTGCGTGTTCATCCTGTCACGGGAAGGCAATCGCTATACCTTTGTGAAGCAGGGCAGATGGACTGGGTCGATGGACCGTTCGTCGGTCTGGAACCTGGTCCTGACGGAGAAGGTGCGAGATTGCTTTACCGCTTGATGTCACACATGACACAGCCGGTGTTTACTTATGTCCATGACTGGACGGCCGGTGACCTTGTGATTTACGACAACCGGTCATTACTGCACTCTGCAACCTGGTTCGATGCGGAGAAACACCAGCGACTGATGTGGCGCACGACGACCCGGGGCAATCCGGGCGCAGAGTATACGAATGAGAGCCGCAGTTGGCTGCCGGAGGACGGACTGAGGCCCATGGAAGGACTGGAAGATTCCTGAGTTCAGCAGCGGGTTCCGGCAAGCAGGGGAACAAAGCGTACGCCTTCGGCATCGACGGTGTGCAGGCCATCGTCTTTCCGGGTAACGGTACGCAGACGCTGGCTCCACCGCTCACCGATCGGCGCCACCAGGCAGCCGCCGGGCGAGAGCAGTGAGAGAAGGGGGTCCGGTACCGTTTCGGCAGCCGCCGTAACGAGCACCGCATCGAAGTCGACCCGATCAGGCCAGCCCCTGGTGCCGTCACCGTGACGCAAGCTGACGTTGGTGATGTCGAGACTGGCCAGGGTCTTCTGTGCCAGCGCTGCCAGTGCTTCGATGCGCTCGATGGAATAAACCTGCCCAAAGACACGGGCCAGGACGGCCGTCTGGTAACCACAGCCGGTCCCGATCTCGAGCACATTCTGGTGTTGGGCAGAGTTCGCCAGCAGCTTCTCGGTCATCACGGCGACAACGAACGGCTGGGAGATCGTCTGATCATGGCCGATGGGCAGTGCGTGGTCGGCATAGGCCTGGCCCTGCTGGTCCGGCGCAATAAAGCGGTGCCGGGGTACGTTCTGCATCGCTGCCAGTACGTCAGCGTTGCAAATTCCTTTACGGCGCAGCGTCTCGACCAGTCGTGCCCGAGCCGGACCCGTTTCAGGATCGATGTCTTTGCCTGGGGTCACCCGCTCCTGATCAGCCGGCTCGCCGGGTCAGAACGGGTCGGCGTGACTTGAAAAACAATAGCGGTCGGCATGGTTCCCTCTCTCCTCGGATGCATTTTACTCGTAGTGTGGTTCAACGCTCTGTCTGATGAGAGTCGCAGGCAGCCGAATTTCCCTCTGTCGTGTTGGCGATGGCAGCGGCTCACGACGCGATCACCTGCCAGGATGTCATAATAAGCCTTCGGCACTGTGGTCGGCCTTGGATTTACAGTGACCAAAAATGTCTCCCCAGGGACTCTAAACCTCAATCGACAGGCTGGAAAGACGATGGTATTCATCGATAAAATCACCGAATACAAGGACAACATCGAGGCCTTGCGGGCGATCGACAGCATGGAAGTCTATCGCTGGATGATCACCCTGGGACAGAAACTCGCCGATGACCCGCTGAGTCAGGGCAGACGCTCGGATCAGACCAAGGTGAGTTATTGTCAGTTCGATCTGTACGTCGACTGGGAGGAGGATCGGTTCAAGGCCTACAGCAATGCAATGATCGCTGGCGGTTATGCCTACATGTTGCTCGATATTTTCAATTCCTCGCCGGTAGCAGAGGCCCGCCAGATCACTACGGAACACTTTCGTGCCATCAAGATGGATGAGTTGCTGTCCATGAACCGCACCAACGGGTTCTATCAGATGATCGAGATGATGCAGGGCAGGCTGCAACTCGTGTAGACCGTCGTTCCGTGCCGGCGCTGTTCTGCGGGGTCGGCGCCCGCCATCTAACAAAACACCGTCTGCCTGGAATTACCCCGTAGGACGTGTTGTTGAATTGGCTGCTTCCCTGGCCCCACAATTGAAACCACATCTGGTGGGTTCCGATGGGATCAAGCAGCCCCAGCGGGGGAGAGCCGTTTAGGGGTATATTGGTCTCGAGGAACCAAAGAATGGAGACTGAACATGGCTGAATATGTGTGCGAAAAATGTGGAATGGGCGTTACCGGTATGAAGTGCGCCAAATGTGGTGGTGAACTGGTTCATGACCACATCACGACTGGCGAGGGCAATACGGTCGCTGTCACAAAATGTCCGGATGGTTGCGGCATGATCAAGTCCCCGACTTGTTGCGGGACCGACATGAGCTGCAGCGTCTGACGACAGTCTCGGGCTGAGATGGTTCCTGCTGCTTGGTCGATTCCAACCCAGGTCGGTAGGCGCGTTTATCGAATGAGTCGGTAGGGGTGCTTGAATCGTCTTCTGATTTGGGGTCAGCCGAATGGCCCTGGCAAAACGTTGTAAGGAACTTGTTGGCCGTGTCGCTCCGGCGTTAGGCCGCTGCTCCTATCTGTAAAGTGAATTGCCCCACCGACCCGGCAAGGCATTTTTTGAACCGATCTCACTGGCTGGTCTTTAGCGGGGTCCAGGGACCAAGAGACTAAGGTCAGTCGGTGGAGAACCCCGCATCTTCCGGGACTTCACCTTCTGGCCAGCTGTGTTGCCACATGTGATGCTCGTAGACCTTGTCTCCGCGAAGGTAAAAGAGCTCCGCTCCGCGTTCGATGATCTGTTTGCCGGTGTCCGGGTGGGTATAGCAGCTTTCCCATGTGCCTGCGAT
>CAZEKE010000059.1:0-2974 GCA_964512815.1 uncultured Acidiferrobacteraceae bacterium | reverse complement strand
CAGCGCGGGGCTTCGTCCGCCCGCTACGACGCCGCTGTCGCCGACCACGCCCACTGCCGCTGTCTTTCTTGCGACGGCCTTTGGGACACTCCACACGACGCCGTGTTGCACGGGGTGCCAAAGGCCTTCGAAGTCGTCCACGTCAGCGTCGAATACGTCGGCTTTTGTGCCGAGTGCCGCCGCCAGTAACTAGGACTGGCGGCGCGCGACACATCGCGCCTCGACCAGTAGTCTATACCCGTAGCAATCGGAGGATCAATATGAAGATAGGCATCTTTTATGGCTCAACTACAGGCAACACGGAAATGGCAGCAGAGAAGATCGAGCAGGCCATGGGGGACCACATCTCTCACATAGCAGACATCGGCAACACCGAACCTGCAGATCTACTCAATTACGATGTGTTGATTCTTGGGATCCCCACTTGGGACGTCGGCCAGTTACAGATGGATTGGGAGACGTTCCTGCCGAGCATGGAAGGGATAGATTTAACCAATAAGAAAGTAGCGCTTTTCGGCATGGGCGATGCTGAAGTGTATTCCCTGAATTTCCTGGATGCACTGGGATTACTATGGAATGAAATCAAAACGATGGGAAAGCCTGAACTGATCGGGATCTGGCCCACTGAGGGCTATGAATACGATTCATCAATCGGCAAATACGATGATGATCATTTTCTAGGTCTCGGGCTCGATGAAGAAAACCAGATGGATCTACACGACGAGCGTATCTCATCATGGGTAAATCAGATCAAATCGGAACTAAAGCTTGATTAGCAGATAGATCTAACCGATCGTAGAATGGAGCAACAGACGTGCGTAGGCACTAGCATGAATTTGACGAAGGCTCGCGCGCGCTAATTAAAAAACACTCCGCGTTTGTCCTAATTTTAAATTGAGCAGATTTTTCAATACTGCGATTTCCTCCTCTCTTAATTTTCCCACTCGAGTTTTGGCGACTTTCTGCCAAAGCCTGCAGTCTCTACCAAATCACACTCAAATAAAGCGCGAGTTTTCTTTTCTACAAGACTCTGTTAATTACCGAAAGCCACCGGCAATAGAATAGCCGTCTCAAACCCCATAAATAAAACAAGGAAATTGAGACGGCTATTAAAGCGACCAAATTACGGTCCGATTATTCTACATGCCGGCGCCTACCAGTTTTCCACATTTACTGAAGAATAACCGTACGCGTTCTGCATAACCTGTTTGGCTCGCTCGTAGTTCTTAACTTCTTGCTCGTAATCTGCACTGCCTACCTCGAGGTACTTCGGTGCCTGTCCGAAAATTCCATGCAGTTCTCTTAGCTGACCATCCGATATCAACTTGAATGGGTTGAATTGTAGACCCACAGCATACCCTTTCATCTCAGCCCAGTGCTTATAGTGATCAGCGGCACTGTAATCTGAAGTGCCGTATTTAGCCATATCACCAAGCGTATCGTTGATATAGTGCACCACCGTTGCAGCGATCACTTTTTCCATGCCATTGGCGGCCGCACTACGCTGCACCTCGATATCAGCCTGCGCTGCCTCGTTAACAATTAACGTACGACCGGCAAGGAAAGCCGTGAAGATGTCATTGGTGAAATCCACGCCCGTGCCGCCGAGGTCCCGCTTGGCAGCGCCTTTTGCTATTGCAAAATTGTATTCCGACTTGAAATCTACTTTTCCATCTCCATTCGAATCCCGGGATACACCAGCCTTGATGTCGGCATCTGAATACATGTTGAAGTCAGCGGCCGCACCGAAATAACCGAATGCCTCGTCCCAATAGTGCTCCATATCGGTGTAGGTCTTACCCTCTTTGGCCTCGGCGTTGCCTTTTTCAAACAGAAGATAGAGATATTTTCCTGTAGCCTGGTAATACGGCACAGCCCCAATCAAAACCTTGTTGATCATCTGGCTGAGATCGACACCGTCTTCGGTGGTATAGACTGCCGGCGTACCTAACTTCGCTGGATCTTGCGAATTTTCTGCAATTATCTCTATCCATTCCCGAACCAAAACATCGGCTGTTTTGTTGTAGCCGATTACTGGGTCTGATGCGATTTTTCCCGACAAATTCTTACCGGTAGAAATCGCTGAATAACTACTCTCTACGGCGCTGTAATCCTTCGGATTCGTGAGCGTCGACATCCCGTAGGCAACATCATGGGCATAAAACCTCAACATATCGTCAGCAGAGGCTGGTTGTGCACCTTCTTTACCCAGATTGCCCGTGAAAATCTTCAGATCCTGGAGCAAGAGATTCCTAACAACCTGTCCAGAATACGATACACTGCTTTCACCAGGGGTAAATCGACTATCAAACACGTATGAGGACGGGACATCAATACCCGAACTACCACTGGCCGTCGGATTACTATCTTTGTCGTCATCGCCACATGCAACCAGGCCGAAGACGGCTACGAACATCATGAACCTAACCATAAACACGAACTACTCCTTTGTGGAAGTTGTTAAAATGGACCGTACAAGAGTGGTCTGTTGCTTCGGGCCATTTGTGATAGTACCCAATTTGCGTTAAATACCGCGCTTGACGCCCACGTTTATCTGGCGCCGCGGACCTATCAGAATGCCCGAACTCAAATCCGCCTCAGGCTGACCAGGATTAGAGTGCAACCTGGAACCGATATAGATCTCGTCGAGGACGTTTTTGCCCGTCATGAAAAGGCTCCAATCAGAGGAGATCTTATATTTGGCGCTCACATTCAGCAGTGAGTAGCTAGGCACTGGCCCAGTGTCGCCTCTGTTAAAGGTTCGCTCAATATTCTCAAAGTCGGTGAATACCTCGTCTACAAACCGCAAATCAGCCCGCAAAAGAAGACCGATTCCAGTTTGTTTTGATACGCCGACTTTCACCGTGTGCTCATGTGCGGAGGGCAACTCATTGCCTCGCAGGTCAACGCTTATATTTCCCGCCCGTGTCGCCGATTTTACAACACCACTCTTTATCTCAGTCCGCTGATAGGT
>CAZEKE010000058.1:0-3499 GCA_964512815.1 uncultured Acidiferrobacteraceae bacterium | reverse complement strand
GGATCGTCAGTACGGCTGAAAAGGAGGCTGCCGGCAGAGCAGTTTCGTCCGCCGCAACGACTTTCAGAATGACCAAGCCGGCGGCGACGGCTGAAGACACTACACCGCCGAGCAGGAACAGCCACGGCAGAAATTTCAATAGTGTTGACTCCGGTGCAGCCAAACACCACCACTGCCGTGCTCACAGCACAGCATACAAAGCCCAGATCGAGACAGGTAACAGCCAGCCGGCCGGGACGGCCGGTGGACAATCAGTCAGTCCGCTGGTGCGACGTCTTCAGCGGCCGGGCCTTTGTCCCGGGTGGTCAGGTTGAATTCAACCCGCTGACCTTCGGTCAGGGTCTTGAAACCTTCGCCCCGGATTTCGCGGTAGTGAACGAAAACATCGTCCCCGTTTTCCTGCGCAATAAAACCGTAGCCCTTGCGCTCATTGAACCACTTGACGGTTCCTACATGTCGTTCCGACATAACTCCTCCAAACTAGGTTACTTCAAAACCAGGTGTACAGATCGGAAAATCCGGCCACCCTGCGCTGCATTGTAACGGCCTCGTGTTTGAACGCAAATGTTTATTCAGTCGGTCTGCGGGTAACGTTCGCGCAAAGTGCCAAGTGGCAGATCGCTTTTTCTGTTGAACCAGTCTTCTATCAGGCGGGACGAAATCGAAATACTGGTCGGCAGCTGGAACTCACCGCGCGCCAGTTTTTCAGTGATCTGGGTGCGGGTCAGCCAGCGGGCATCTTCCAGTTCCTTGTCATTCAGCGAGATCGCATCGTTGCCTGCGGTAGCGGTGTAACCGAGCATCAGCGAACCCGGAAAAGGCCACGGCTGAGAGGAGTGATAGTCTAGGGCAGTCACCTCTACACCGGTTTCCTCGGCAACCTCCCGGATCACGGCCTGCTCGGCACTTTCACCGGGCTCGACAAAGCCCGCGACGGTCGAGTAGCGGTTTTCAGGCCATTCGGCTTTGCGCCCGAAAAGCGCCCGCTCGCCTTTTTCGACGAGCACGATGATGGCAGGGTCGGTACGCGGGTAGTGTTCCCGTCCGCAACCCCTCTGACTGCACTTGAGCACATGGCCACCCAGGCGGGGCCGAGTCGGCGCACCGCAGGCGCCGCAGTAACGATGATTGTTCCGCCAGATGACCATGGCCCGGGCGTAACTCAAAAGCGCGGCCTGATACTCGTCCAGCACCGCAGCATAGGTTCGCAGGTCCACAAACTCACCAGGCCGGGTCGACTCTTTGCCCACGACTACGCCGAAGTAGTGGGTACCGTCGCCCTGTCCCAGGTAGATGTGCTCTTCGCAGTGACCGAAGCATTCGCGCAGTTCCCGGGCGTCGAGCAGTCCCGCCGTGCAGCGGGCGTCCTCCAGGTTGACCAGAACGTTGGTGTCCAGGATGGGCACGAAGAGGCTGCTGGGACCATTGATGATCTCCACCAGTTGGGTTTCGGCCGGACGCAGGAAAGCGGCCCGGTCCAGGGTGCGACTGGAAAAGAGATTCAAGCGGCTGCGTTGCAGATGGTCCATAGGTTCTTGCGCTCGGCAAACGGCTGTTCTGAACATCAAGGGTACTACAGCGCGCAGAGGCGCACTTTGGCGGTGAACTTACTACGGTTAGAATCCTGATCTGCAGGCGAACCGCCCAGAGGCCGTGCCGGACTTCGCCGAAGATTTTCACTCTCCAGGTTTCGAACTCTAAATGCGTCACGAGCTCCGCGATCTCCTGGCTGTTGCCGTTTCGGCACTGGCCGACGACGGCGTTATCCCGGTCGACAGTGGAGCCGACATCATGCTGGAGCGCACCCGTCAACCGGACCATGGCGATTTCGCCTGTAACATCGCCATGGTCCTGGCGAAGGCGGCGCGGAAGAAGCCCCGAGAACTGGCAGCCATTCTGCAGTCCCGACTGCCAGATTCTGAGCTGATCGACCGGACCGAGATCGCAGGGCCCGGTTTCATCAATATTTTTCTGGCTCCGCAGGCTTACTATCGGCTGATCACTGTGATACGCCAGGCAGGGGCGGCTTACGGGAGGAGTGATGCCGGCAAAGACCGCCGCATCATGGTCGAGTTTGTATCGGCCAACCCGACCGGACCGTTGCATGTCGGTCACGGCCGCGGAGCAGCTTACGGTGATGCGCTGGTCAGGGTGCTGCGCGCGGCCGGTTACACGGCTGCCAGCGAGTACTACATCAACGATGCAGGACGCCAGATGGAAATCCTGGCGGTCAGTGTCTGGCTGCGTTATCTGGAACTGTGTGGAGAGGAGATCGACTTTCCGCCAGGTGCTTACCAGGGTGATTATGTATTCGACATTGCCGCGACGCTGCATCGCGATCACGGCACAGGATTTCAGTACCCGGCGGCCGAGTTGATGGATTCACTGCCGGCAGATACCGATCCGTTGCTCGACACCCTGATCAGCCGCACGAAGGACCGGCTGGGCGCAGATCGTTTCAATACCATTCATGGACTGGGCAACGACACGCTGGTTGACGATATCCGCGATGACCTGGTCCGCTTCGGTGTCGAGTTCGACTGCTGGTTTTCCGAAAACCACTTGGTCACCGATGAGGCTGTCGATCGTGTCGTACAGACACTGAAAGACAGTGAGCATCTGTACCTGAAAGACGGAGCCTGGTGGCTACGGACGACCGATTTCGGGGATGAGAAAGACCGTGTCGTCCTGCGAGCCAACGGCAACCACACCTATTTTGCGACCGACATTGCCTATCACCTGAACAAGTTTGAGCGGGGTTTCGAGCAGGTCATCAATATATGGGGTGCGGACCACCACGGATACATCAAGCGGGTCAAAGCCGCGCTCGCGGCTCTGGGCCGCGACCCGGATGCACTGACCGTGCTGCTGGTGCAGTTCGCGACTCTGTATCGCGGTGAAGAAAAGATTCCGATGTCCACCCGCAGCGGTCAGTTCGTGACACTGCGGGAACTGCGGCAGGATGTCGGCGTAGACGCCGGCAGGTATTTCTATGCCTTGCGCAAGCCAGAGCAGCACATGGACTTCGACCTGGATCTGGCGACCTCGAAGTCCAGCGAAAACCCGGTCTACTACATCCAGTACGCCCACGCCAGAATCTGCAGTGTCTTCCGGCAGCTGGATGAAAAAGGCCTCACGCCAGACCTTGAAGACGCGGATCACAGCCTGCTCTGCGAACAACGTGAGCTGGACCTTCTGCGAGAGCTGTCGCGCTATCCTGAAGTAGTCGAAGCGGCTGCGCGCAGTTATGAACCGCATCTCGTCGCGTACTACCTGCGCGAACTGGCCAACGATTTCCACGCATACTACAACGCCCATCCGTTTATCGCCGCCGACGAAGCTGTGCGCAACGCCCGTCTGTCCCTGATCGCGGCCACCCGGGTGGTTCTGGCCAATGCGCTGGATCTTCTGGGTGTGAGTGCGCCGGAGGCCATGTAACAGCGCAATGGCTTCCGGGCGCAGACAATCGGCAAACCGGCGCGGCCGGTCGATGTCGGGC
>CAZEKE010000057.1:0-4745 GCA_964512815.1 uncultured Acidiferrobacteraceae bacterium | reverse complement strand
GGTGTGAGCCTTGGTGGAAGCACTTACGGGCTTGATCTTTGTCAGGGGCTATGGTCAATCGGATGCCCATGACCATTCTCGTAGACGACCTTACCCGCGACCAAAGTCCAGCGTACTATTCCACGGAGCATCCAGCCATCGAACGGCGTATTGGTCCCATTGCTTTGCAGGTTGTGCGCGCGGATTTGCTGCTCCCCGTTTGGGTCGAAGATACAGATATCCGCTGGTGCGCCGATGCCAAGCTGCCCAACGTCGATCCCTAGAATTTTAGCCGGCTTCGAAGTCACCGCAGCAATGGCTTTGGGCAGTGTCAGAACACCCTCGTCTACCAGTCGAAGCATGAGGGGAAGCAGTGTTTCAAGTCCTGCGATACCAGGCGCTGACTCGCTGAACGGGGCGAGTTTGGCATCGGTCCCATGCGGCTGGTGCTCCGAGCAAACGGCCTGGATCACACCATCGGCAAGCCCCTGCCGCAAAGTGTCCCGGTCCTTGATACTGCGCAAAGGAGGAAGCACATGACAACGCGTGTCAAACTCACCAATATCTCTTTCGTTCAGGTGCAGGTGATGTGCGGAGACTGCGGCCGACACGGGTAGCCCGCGCTGCTGGGCCTCGGCGAGATTTTCCACCGAACGGGCACAGGACAGTTGGCAGACGTGACCACGCACACCAGTGGTCTCGATCAGTACCAGCTCACGTGCCAGCGCTACCGTTTCTGCGGCCTCCGGTATGACTGGCAAGCCAAGTCGCGTGCTGATTTCCCCCTCGTGCACACAACCGTTGCCCTTGAGCCACGGGTCCAGTGCATTGAGAAACACCGTCAGGTCGAAATTTGATGCGTACTGCATTGCGCGCCGCATTACCAGGGTGCTCTCGACTGCACGGTCTGCGTTACTGACGCCGACACAGCCCGCTTCAGCGAGCGCTGCCATATCGGTGAGCCGCTCTCCGGCTAAATCCCGGGTCAGAGCGCCCAGCGGGTAAACCCGAGCCCGTTCGATTTGCCTGGCCCGCTGTCTTACCATGTGGACCATCGCCGGTGTGTCAATGACAGGCTCCGTATCAGCCGGGCAGCACACGCTGGTGACTCCTGCGGAGACAGCAGCGCTGAGTTCGCTGAGCATGGTGGCCTTGTGCTCTTCTCCGGGTTCGCGAAGCCGGGCCTGCAGGTCGACCAACCCCGGGCAGACCACGAGCCCGGTCGCGTCGAGGACCAAGTCGCCGGGGTGACCGATGTCCGCAGGCGGGTCCTGTACACATCCGTCCGAGACGAAGAGGTCTCTGATCTCGTCGGTTCCGTTGGCCGGATCGATCACCCGGCCGTTCCTGATTGTTAGGTTCATCCGGATGCTGCAGTGCCTCCGGTATCTCCGCCCATCAGTTTGGCCATGATCGACATGCGGACTGCAATGCCATTAGTGACCTGAGGCAGTATCAGTGAACGGTCACCATCAGCGACGGCCGATGCGATTTCAAGGCCTCTGTTCATCGGTCCCGGGTGCATGACCACGGCGCCGGGTGCCGCCCGCTCAACACGGGCCGCGGTGAGACCATAGAGCCGAAAATACTCCTGAGAGCTCGGTATGAGCTGGCCTTCCATCCGTTCGAGTTGCAGACGGAGCATCATAATTACGTCGATATCTGCAAGGCCTTCATCGAGATCAGTCACCGGTGTTACGCCCAGACGATCAATTTCGGTTGGCAGCAGCGTTTGAGGGCCGATGACCCGCACTTCCTTTGTACCCAGAATATTCAGGGCATGAATCTGGGAGCGGGCCACCCGCGAGTGCAGAATATCGCCGACAATGGCTACCCGCAGATTCTGGAATTCACCTTTGCTCTGACGAATGGTAAACATGTCCAGCATGGCCTGGGTGGGGTGCGCGTGGCGCCCGTCTCCGGCATTGATGATGTGTACATGGGATGGAACGTGACGGGCGATCAGGTGCGCTGTACCGCTGGAGCCATCCCTGACCACGAACATATCGGTGTGCATAGCTTCAAGTGTTCGGACCGTATCGAGGATCGACTCCCCTTTGGAGGTCGACAGCCGGCTGGGATTAAGGTTGATCACATCAGCCGACAAGCGTTTAGCCGCGATCTCAAATGTGGTGCGGGTCCGGGTACTGGGCTCGAAGAAAAGATTGACCACAGTACGCCCGTGCAACAAAGGGACTTTTCGAATATATCGCTCGCCGATGCTGATGAATGATTCCGCGGTATCGAGAATCTCCGAGATGGTTTCGGCACTCAAGCCTTCTGTCGTCAATAGGTGCCGGAGGTTGCCTTCAGCATCGAACTGGATGTCGTTTCGTTCTCCCGTCATCGTTCAGCCACAACTAGTTTCAGTTGTTGCGGCCCGCTCAGCTTGATGTGCTGATAGGGTTCCAGGATCATCCGTGTTCCAACGATATCCGGCTGTATTGGAAGTTCACGGCCGTCTCGTTCTACCATGACAGCGAGTCTCACCGTATCTGGCCGGCCGTAGGAGAAGATCTCGTTCAGAGCGGCTCGAACCGTTCGCCCTGTCTGCAGTACGTCGTCAACCAGAATCAGGTTTTGACCTTCGATGTTTGCCGGAATCTCGGATGCGCGGACCTGTGGGTGCAGGCCGATTCTGGAGAAATCATCGCGGTAAAAGTTGATGTTGATCGAGCCCAGGGGCGTTTTCAGGCCAAGCTGCGTATGCAGCTCGCGGGCGACCCACGCACCGCCGGTATGGATTCCGATGATGATCGGATCGGCCGGTAGTACGGCCGTCAAAGATTCGGCCATGGCCCGGATCAGCAAATCGGGCTCAGGAACAGGTGTGTTCATGCAGGTAGGTCTGCAGGATCAGTTCCGCCGCAATCATGTCGCGGGAGGCACGTCGCCGTAAGGTAATTCGCTTGCCGCGGCCTGTGTTGGTGCGAATAATCGAGTCTGCGTAATCCGACGTCAGGGTCTCGTCAACAAAGAATACCGTCCGATCGAAACGCTTTTCGAGCTCCTCTCCAAACTTCCTGGCTTGAATGGTCATGGCCGACTCGCGTCCTGAACCGGTAATAGGGAGCCCGACCACCAGTGAATCTGGTTGCCACTGTCTGATCAGGGTCTCAATCTCATCCCATTGACGGCGTTTAGAGCCCGTAGAAATCGTCCCGATGCCCTGCGTCGTACCGGTCACGTCCTGGCCAGCCGCGACGCCTATTTTTCGAGTGCCGTAATCAAATGCCAGTAGGGTCTGATTCACGCGTGGCCGGCACCGTGGGCGAGTTGGCTGATATCGATACCGATTTTAGCAGCCGCTGCCTGCCAGCGTTCTTTGGGCGGCGTTCGAAAAATGATCTCGCAGTCTGCCTCCACACTGAGCCAGGCGTTTTCCTGCATCTCAACTTCCAGCTGGCCGGCACCCCAGCCCGCATAGCCTAGGGTCAGCAGTGCGTGGTCAGGTCCCTCAGCACTTGAAATCGACTCCAGGATATCCCGCGAAGAGGTCAGCCCCAGATTGTCACTTATTTTGAGCGTCGAACCCCAATCGCCGATCTCTTCGTGAAGAACCAACCCCAACTGCTGCTGTACCGGACCTCCCACGTAGACTGCCGTCCCGATGGGTGAGGCAGTTTCAGGCAGTGACAGATTAAACTGGTCGAGAATGTCTTTGAGGGTCAGTTGTTCTAGAGGGCGGTTGATCACCACGCCTAGCGCGCCGTTAGCATCGTGTTGGCAGATCAGCGTAACGGTTCGGCTGAAATTAGGATCCTGCAGCTCCGGCATTGCGATCAGGAACTGATTGACGAGACCGGGGTAACTGTCTTGGGTCATTAAGAGGCGTAATTAGTGGTGGATGAGTCTGGCATTCTCCTGGAACTGCCACGTTCGGGTGATGTGGAGTACATCGGTGTCGCGTCTGACTTCATCTGGCAATGGCTCAAATGGTGCCGCTAGCGCAGTGATTTGTATCGCCGCATCATCCAGTATCTTGATCCCTGAGGATCGTAGAACTCGGATAGACCGTACCAGACCATCGGGGTCGATGGCAACGTCCATCAGGAGCTCGCCACTGAGGTTGCGTTGCCGGGCAAGTTCAGGGTAGTGGTCGTTTCCGACTGTCTCGACGCGGTTGCGCCAGGCTTCGACATAAGCCGCATAGCGGCTTTCCCGGGTACTTGAGCTGATAAAAGTGTGGCGCGAGATATCTGACGATTGCTGCTTGAGATCATCGACTTCATCAGCATACCGGGAGATCAGTGTCAGTGCGCGGGCGTATTGGGCACGGTCCGAGTCGGGTGCTAAGGATTGTTCAACTGTCACGAGGGTCAGCGTTTGCGGCTGGGTGTTTGGGTCCAGCAAGAGGGTCTCTGAACGGGCAGGTTCTGCAGAGGCGGAATGATTAGTGACGGTGCTTTTCCCGGGACGCAGCTGCTGGGAATGGGCGGACAACGGGTTGTGGGTTTTATCCTCTACGGCTTGAGTTCCGCTGCCCAGTTGGTCGTGCTGGGCTAGCAGTCGGGCATCCACAGGTGTGTCTTTGGATTCTCCAGTGAGGGTCAACTCGAGAATCAGAGGTTCGACGTGCCTCGGCTGGCCTGATGTTGCAGTGAACCCTAGCCCCAGGATGATCAGGGCGTGAATTAGCAATGAGGTAAAAAAGCTGAGCCGCTTTCTATGGATCGGCGCCCTCTAGGCAGCGAATTCCGGTAGACCCAGGTTGAGTGTTTGTCGTACGGGATATTTTTCCTTCACTGGTGATGAAAACATCGATT
>CAZEKE010000056.1:0-15138 GCA_964512815.1 uncultured Acidiferrobacteraceae bacterium | reverse complement strand
ATTAACACAAGTCATTTATTTGTCTCCTTTAACGAATTTCTTTGCTCTTTCCTCAACTAGAGGTAAAAGCCTAATACCACAATAACCTACAACAAAGGCAATTGCTGGACCCCATAAAATATCTAATACGAAATGTTTCATGATTGGTGGAATAAAGAACTCAGCAGCTATCCAGCCAACTATTACTGCCAATACAATATCTCTAATCCCTGTCCAATCCCATTGTTTATTGGTTAGTACGTTTGCTACTCCACCAACTCCCGAAGACATTATGCAACATGTCTTAGCTCCAATTGCTAGTATCAGTGCTTCCATTTTATCGTGCCTTTCTTACACCGCCACCTTTGGCATATTTCTTAATGTATCCACCATATGCTCTTGATACAATTTTTTCCTCATCAGGATCATATTTAAAACCTTTAGATTTTAAATGTTGTTTATAAAATTTCTTTGCTTCAGGAGTTTTATGCCATTCTTGTTTCGTTAGCTTTTTTCTTTTTGATGGAACCAACACCGAAGACTGCCTGTTTTTTTCTTTTGAAATATCGGTTACTGTTTTTGCAGTTTTAGGTACATAATTATCTACGTATTCTTCAAATTCTTCATGATCCATATCATACGGATTTTTTTGTGACATTCTATTTCCCCCAAAGTTTCTTTAGATAGTTTTGAACAAGTGTATTATTTAATAGTAAATCATTATACACTTTTGCTGATTCATCGCCTTTTTTAATAAGTTGAGTAAGCATTATTGCTGATTCCTGTAAATGTTTTAGTATATAAAATTGCTCATAAGATATATTTGATGAAAACCATCCTATAATATTTTCTCTTATTCCTTTAGTAACTTTCTTTACTTTATGTGGAAAGATGATTGGAAATACAGCCGCTTGCCCTGCTTGTAATTGACAACCTACTTCTCCTGCTTCTGTCTTTATCGTAAACTCCCCACCTTCATAATCGTTATTTAAATTAATTGAAAAACCATAATCATAAAAAACATTATTAGATTTTGGTGATGCCTTGAAAGAATCTATATGATAATCGTAAAAATCATCCTTTATATATCTATTATAAAAATTGACTGATATTCTATTTGGACAATATACTGAATCTATATACACATTATTATATAAAAGATCAATTAAATATTTTCTAACTTCTTCAGGAACAGTTGTTTCTTTATTCTGTTTAACATTATAAAATTTACTAATATTTTGTGTTTTTGTTCCATCTACAAATTTTCTATTTTTTAATTGTTTTAATATAAAATTTATATCTTCTTCTTCCAATAATTTTAAAAACATTTAGTACCTCACAATTTGAACACAGCAAAGAGGGTAGTAGGGTTTTTAAAAGGAACCCTACAAAACCTTTACTCAAATACTACGTACCCGTTGTTACCGTAGCGGATTCAACAGGGTTCCTAGAGATATCGCACATCACAACATGAATACGGAAACGAAGAGCCGTTTCAGTACCAGACGATGAAATAATTAAAGCATCAATTGTATCAGCAGACGTTACCATTTTTGGATTTGAACCAGAAACGCCAATAGCGGCATTTAGAAATGGCTGAAATCCAGCAGCAAGCGCACTGCCGTCAATGAAACAATCAACATCACCACCAGTAAAGCCTAAATCCATAGTGACATTACTATTACCTACTGCTTCAAGAACTTCAACACACCCGCCGATAATTAACGTATCAGCAGGAACATCTACTAGTTCAATAACATCACCTTGAGCAAGGTTAGTATTATCAGCAGCATCGTAAACTGGAGATGTTACAACATAGGCGTTGGCCGCATTTGACGGGTGACCAACAGTACCTCCACCACTGGAGGTTCGATTATAAGTAGCCATAATTCAATCCTCCCTTAACTATCTAAGTCTGGCACACCAGCAAAAACGCCTTTGTATCCGTCACCAGAGCCTTTCAGAACTTTACGACCAAATACATGTAGACCACGTACTATGTCAGCAAAGCTATCAGGATCACGAATGACTTCCGTTTTTGCAATGTGAGAAGCGGTTGCAACTGCGCTCATATGTCCAAAAAAGGCATATGTTTCACCACTAGTAGCGGCTGGTCCTAACGTATAAGAAGCAGCTACACCAGTAGAACCAGTTGTAATAACATTAGTTTGATAAAGTGTGAAACCATGAATCTTACGATCAGTAATTGCACCGTTCATCAGAGCCGACATATTTTCACCAGTTACACTGGCGTCCATAAGTTTAGCGTCTGCTTTACGAAGCATCTGATAAAATTCCGGGTTTGCAACAAACCAACGGTTTTCCTCTGGAACATCGTTTTCATCTAAAACTCTTCCAGCAATAGCTAGATAATCAGCAGCCAAATTACCAGTATTTGTAGTAATAGAACTACCAGCAGTACCTGCTGTGGAACTAGTAGCTGCATTATCAGCAATAGCTTTCAGAACATTATAATCATAAGCTTTTTTCAACTGGTATGCACCAGAAGAAGTAGCTAACGATTCCCAGTTAACGTGACTTTGCCGTTCTTCAATATCATCAACCTTAAAAGCAAAGTAATTACCCTGATCAACTGTCAGAGTAATTTCAGCATCAGTAAGGTCTTGAGTATTGACAACAGCGCCACGAGTATATGAAGATACAGAAACCGTTGGTTCCTTGATAATCTTCACAGTATCGCCAAAGTTCTCGATTTCACCCGCATAGTCGGTATTTGTAATTGCTTCAGCAACCGAAGCTCTACGGAAGAATTTGAGGACTTTTTGACTGTAAATTGACGGATTCCATTTACCACCAGATAAATTATCATAACCCGCCGAAGTTGCTACAGACATATCATGTCTCCCTTCATACTAGATTATTCTTCCTTCTCTTGAAGCCTTATCAATTTCTTTCTCTAATTTTTCAAATTCATGGGGCTTCAATTTAGAGATTTCAGAGCTAGTCCAAATCTTTTTATCGTCCGAAATTTGATTACCAGTAGCAGTACGAGTTTTTGTAACTGCTGCTGATGCATCTTGTTTCTTTCGAGATTTAGGTTTACTCCTAGAGTGATCAGTTTCTAATTTATATAGGTCGATTACACGAGAGGCCCAATCTACATTACTTTTATTCTTATAAAGACCATCAGAAATATTTTCTGGTTGTACAGACAGCCAATCCATAAACTCTTGAGTATCTTTGAGTTCCATAAAGTCTGGGTGTCGTACTAGCAATTCCTGTTCTGCAACTTGTTCTTGAGCTTTTAGCTCATTCTCTTTTAAATGCTCAATATGTTTTTCAAGCTCATTAACACGAGAACTTGCCTCAAGCTGTGAAACTGATTGCATTACACTAAAGATTTCAGGATATTCATGTTTAAATGACTCCAATTCTTCAGGAGTTTTTGGAAGTTCATTAGGAACACTCTGTTGTGCGGCTAACTTCGCTTCTGCTAATTCCTGTTGTTGTTTCCATTCATTTTGTTTGGTGTCATGATACCGCTTTAAGTCGCTGTACCTTTTCTTCCAATCATGTTCCTGTTCTTTATTTTCGACAAGACCTGAAGTGTCCTTGCTGGCTCCTTGTACGGAACTAAGATCAAGAGATTCCGCCTCATCGTCATCAATCGCTAAATCTTTACGATAATTGTTCTGATATGGGGTAGGCTCGTTGTTCTCTTCCTCTTCAATTAAAGTTGTTTCACTCATTTTTTTATACCTCTCACACGGGGCCAATTATAAATTGGGTAGCCGTTTAGGTGTTATTTGTCAGAGCCGATTAATCGGGTAGCTGACCTTCTGTCAAGCGGATACAAATCCGCCTTCCATCTTCTCAACAGGAAAAACTTGTTCTCCTGTATCCGTTCTTGTATTTCTAAAAGCGTCATAATTATCAAGAAGTAATTTTAAAACTTCATTTCTAACTTCACCTATTGTCTCTTTATTATCAAAATCATTAAGATAAGGTGTCATAATAGTTTCAATTAGCTGATCATACACTTCTCGTTTTGTAGAGGGTATTCTATCTCTTATATACTGATAATCAGGAATTGCTTTTTTCTTAGCGTCTTCAAGAGATATTTTAGGTTCTTTAGATAAAAAAGAAGTAGATGTTTCTTCAACTACAGGAGTATGTACTTCTTCTTGTTTCTTTTCTACGAATGTTCCACGTTTAGGAAAATATTTATCTACAGCTTTTAAATACTTTTGTGTAATAGTTGGTAATTCTTCAAATTTTCTTCCTGCGTTATCCCAATCTCTATATGTTGGTAAACCACGATTCCACGCTATAATAGTTGAAGGAATATCATAATCAGTATGTCCTAAAAGGTTCATAAGATGAAGACGACCAATACGCTCGTTTTCATCTTTATTTTTTAATACTTGTGCTACAATTCCTTTTAATGTTCCTGCTACTCCTGTTCCCAAATCAGATGTAGGTTTAATTTGCATAATTCCTAATTCACCAGCAGGTCCAATTTGAATTGTTCCATCTTTTTTTAGATGTTGATTTTTTGTTTCTTGTTGTTTTACTAACTCTACTAATTTTTCAAATTTTTCTTTTCCTAACTTTTTTGAATAAATTTTATTAACAGGCATATTTGCATATTGTTTTGGTATAGAATAAGCATTCATAGGATTTTCTTTTGGAATAGGAACATTCACAAAAGCATCAGGAATTGGATACGTTTTAACTTGTTCAGCCATGACGGGAGTAGGGAACAAAACCACCCATATTAGCCATACGCATATTAGGCTGTTTAACAATATTTTCTCCAGATTTATTCATATTAGGCATCGCAGATTGAGCAGGAGGAGAAGAATTCAATGCTAATTGTAATGTATTTAAATACTGATTAGGATTAAAAGACTGATCCATTCTAGAACCTATAGATGGATTAGTTGCAACGCCACCTAAAGCAAATCCTTGTGGAGGTACTTCGCCTTCTTGCGGCATAAGTTCTGCACCTGCACCTGCTCCCATTCCTGCTTCTTCTGGCGGCATAAAGCCTTGTTGCTCTGGAGACATTTGCTGTTCTGCTTCATACACCTCTGCCTGTTGACGCTCAAACTCTGCAATTCCGCGCTTGTTTATCTTCTCTAAGCGATCACGCCCGATAATCTTTACAAGAGCAGGAGGAATAATATACTCACCTTCAGAGACACGTACTTCTACATCGCCTTCTATCGGCTGTTGTACAATACCTTCCGTTTCTTGAATATCAGAATAAAATCGTTGTGCGTCTTTTATTAGTTTTTCGATATCTTTTATGCCAGCTAATTCTACAGCATACGAATTAAGTACAAAAGAACCTTCCGGTAAATTTTTGTCTACTTTATCTCCACCCATTTCTCCGTTTTTCGCTGCTTCCGATTGATCACTAGTGGCTTCAGGCAGTGTACCTACAAGACCCATTTCTGTATTCATAAGCTGTTGTTCATCTTCTCCTACTGGTACTCCACCACCATTGGCATATCCTACAAATCCTCCTGTTTTATGAAATTCTTTTTCTCCTTCTCTCATATATGACCAATCATCACGTTCTTCTTCTCGCCTTCTTTGTGCGGCTGCTTCAGGATCATACGGTTCAAAATCCCCTCTTAAAGCACGCGCATGTTCTCTTTGTTCATGATGCATTGGCTCTCTATCTAAATCTACTGGTTCTGGACGTACTTCTTGTGGTGCTGTACGTACTTCTTGTGATTCTGGACGTACTTCTTCCCACTCCGAAGGAACCCAGCCTCTTTGTGTTGGCGGTGTCCATTTAGTAGCGTCCTGATGATAAGCAAGGTCTTGAGGAGAAGTATCTTGTTTTAACCGTTCAAGTTCATCTCTATATTGGTATCTCGTATCTTCAGTTAAACTACTCATATCGGGAGAATCAATTCTCTCATCATCCATATCATCCCAATAAGAAACCGGAACATTCTCTTTGCCGTATACATCAGCAAATTGTTTTACATCTTTTTTCTCTGCCTCTGGACCTGTATCAACAAGGCCATAAACATGCCCTAATATCGGAAAAGCTTGTACAAGAGCTTTATTCCTATAAAGATACAAAGATTTTTTTCCAGTTGGATTATTAACAAGGTCTATAATTTCATCTCTATATCCACCAGATTGACTTCCGCCAATAGGTGATCCTTCATAAGGAATATTATCTAATAGAGTATGAGCAGTATTAATATCATCAAAATTTTGTTTTTTATTATCACTACTTGAAACTGATCCTGTTGCTAACATTTGTAACTGTTTTACTATATCTTTAGGAATCTTATCTAATTTTTCTTTAGGTATTTTTTTCTGGTCTGGCACTGGCTCCCAATCATCATTTTTTGTAACTGCTGATCTTAATTTCATTTTCTCTTTATTTTTAAAGGCATCTTCTTTTGTAAAAGGCATACCTGCAAACTGTTCCTTTACATCAGGTTGATGATGATAAAACCAAGCTGGCCTCTCCCCCGGACGAGTCGATCCTGAAGTATCTTTAGTCTTGTGAAACCAATTAAAGGCATCTTTGACTTGTTTATCTCTTGCTTCTTTAGAATATTTTGTCATTCTATTTCCTACTTTTTTAAGTTAACCATTTTGATTAGATGGATCGACGTAAAATTTTGAATTAGGATTATTTCGCCAATCTACAAATCCTGCTGGCATTTGGCCTGTTCGTGCGTAGAAGGTGTTGGCCTCTGAAGGCGTCATTCCGCCTCTCTGTTCATTAATCTTTGCAGCCATATAAACGTCAACTGGTCCGTCTTCACCAACATTTGACCCACTTACTATTCTTGGTGTGATTGTATCAATATACGGGTTAAGTTGCAGTGGGTCTTCGCCAGACCGTCCTCCAACAATCTTGTCTCTGGTACTATGAATTGTGCCGTGTTCCTCCAGAATATTTTCACGATACCATTTCTGTACTTCGGGCTTCCACTGCTGAACATGATGTGGATAGTTAGCTGCGTGTTTATGCCCGTAAGGAATTGAACCCTGCCAACCTGAAGTGATTTGTGGCTCACCACTGATTGCTAGTTTTATTAACTCACCAGCATGTTCACCACCAGCGCTTGAATCACCAAATAGTCGTGCTTTAATTGAAGCCAATGCACCCGCATCTCCGTTCATTGCAGCTTCTGCATGTTTACCTAAATCTGCTGCAATTTTACGATTGATTGCTGGATCATCTTTCTTCATACCTTTGAGAGCCATAAATCCAGCGGCAGCGATACCTAACATTCCTGCTGCACCTAAAGCACCTATTCCTGCTCCTCCTGCTGCTGCTGTTGCTCCTGCAAGTGCGCCACCCATAGAAGGAATAGATACACCAGTTGCACCTACCATTCCCGGCATAGCGGCTGTTGCAGCAGCGGCGGCACCTGAAGCGATAGCTGCTGGCGTTGAAGCAGCAATTGCTCCGGGAAACATTCCTGCAACTCCCGGCGCACTAAAAATTGGCGCTCCATAAGCTGTTGTAGGTTGGGTCATTATATTTCCTCCACTTATAGGATCATAAGTGGGTAAGCCTTGTGATGGAGGAGTACCTGTTCCATATAAACCTTCACCCGTATGTCCTAAAGAAGATGTATCAGGAGAAGTACCTGTTCCATACGTTCCCATATCCCCGCCACCAAATTCAGGAATACCTTCTGCTCCTCTTATAGCGTCGGGTGGTTTATAATCTAAGAATGCTTTTCCTGCTTTTGAATCAGGCATAAATTTTGAATCAATTCCTAAATGATAGTCTATTTGATCTACTATACCATCAAAACCTTGATCTCGTAATTTATTAAGAGAAGTTTCTAATGTATTATTCATATCTCCTAGTTTTAGGAATTTTTTTGCTCCACTAAGTATGTCTCCGAATTGTCCTTGACCTTCTTCTCCTTCTCCTTTACCTAATTTTGCTAATAAAGCTGCAAGAGCCGCGCCACCTGCCGCTTTACCTGCACTAATTCCACCTGCTCCAACATCAGAAACAGATGGAACAGTAGATTGCAAAGATCTTCCTACTCCACTAGGCGCTAAACTACCTGTTCCACTTTTATATGTTGTGGGTACATAGTCAACTGCTTTTCCTGTTATTGGTGATATTGGTTGAAATGTTTGTGTTTTTTCATCTTCTTTAGAAGGTGCTTGTACAAAACCGGGATCAAAAGATGCTGTCGGTTGTGCTATAAAACCAGTAGCCATTTACTCTTCCTCGCTTTCTCGTGCGGTTTCGCCATTTACTTTAAGATTGAGGAGGGTTTCCAGTAAAACCGCTTTCCCCTGCAACTGGCGCACTTCCAACTCCGATGTTGCCGCCACCAACGCCCGAAGCGTCCATTGCATTTGCTCCGACAGGTGGTCCTCCAGTGCCGCCCATGCCTTCTTGTGGTTGATTAGCGGGGCCAGCTTGCGTGCCTGTTCCTTGAGCATTTGTAAGTCCTCTCAATATATCGGCAAATACAGCCGCTTCATTAACGTCATTTACAAGCAATTCGGGATCAATATCCTGTGCTATTGCAAGTTCCTTAATTAAATTTGGAATTTTAATAAATGGAGCAAGAGCAGGATTAGCAACTGTTTGTAATAAAGTTAATAATCGTTGCGACCTAATTTCCTTTTGCATTACAGCAGCAGTTCCTTTAGGTTTAATCTCTAAGTCACCCATAATATCTGGGTGTTCTTCATTAAACTGCATATTCCATTGAAAATATCCCTCACCCATTGGCTTTAGAAGATAATCATCAATATTTTTAATTGCTGTCTTAATACTTAATCCTGCTGAACTCATTAACATTGATAATCCAGCAGCAGTACGTCCTGTACCTGTTACGCCTGTTTGACCATGAATAATAGAAGGAATGCCAGTTTCCTCATCAGCCAATTGACGCGATACTTGATACATCTGTATGTTTTCATTTGCTGTACTAGGAAATTTAACTCCATTGACAGCCGTTCCTGTTACGCCGCTTTGCCGTCTAAATATCTTACCGGGATAAATTTCCATAGATTGTCCCGGTACAAGCGAAGTTTCATCTATATCAAAGACCATGTTACCAGCAAGAACAAGATTATCAATAGCCATACGCATATGACCATTCATCAGCATCTGTGCATCATCCATATTCTCTGCTACACCAATACCAAAGAAGTTATACGGATTAATCTCATACGGTACAGCTTGATACGGAATACGTGCAGGTGTAAATGGATTGACTACTGCACGTAGTATCTGATTACCACAAATCCAAATGTTTGTATGAAGAGAATCTAAATTATCTTGATCATCTGGTAATTCAAGACCTAGTTGTTCTGCAAGATGCCTATCTAGATATCCCCAATATTCTAATACTTCATATCGGCTTTTATGTGCAGTATCAAAATCATCTTCATCACGAATACTAGATTCATAACCACGTTCTGTATAATTTGGACCCATATCAAGACATGCATTAATAGCATCTAAATCAAAATGTGGTTTATTACGTAACGCACGAAGTTGTTCACGATTCATCTTATGTCGTTCTATAACATAATCACAATCGTCTACAGATGTTGCAGCAGGATCAGGATAGAAGTCCCAACAAGATACAGCAGAAATTACAGGAATATTCTTGTTGTATGGAGCATAGCTTCTTGCACCTGATTCTTGGTTAACTTCCCATGCCTGTATCTCTTTAAAAGTGCTAAACGGTCCTTTTATGATACCGCAACCAAGAAGACAACACTCAAAAATTGCATGACGAAGTATCTTTACTGCTTCTGTATTTACTAGTTGATCATGGATAACTTTTTCTAGTTTACGAGCAGATTCGCGTGATGGAGAGATTTGAGGCTCTCCCATAGTTGCTGGCCCTTCTTTTAAAGAGCGTGACTCACCATATTTTTCTTCCAGACCAGCTAAAAAAGCATTAGGCTCTTCTTCTTGCTGCCCCATAGGATTTTGAGATAGGTGAGCAAATTCTGCGATACCTTCTGGAATAGGTGTAGATTCGACAACAAGCGGAAATTTTTTATTAGAAAATAGAATATCAATAATCTGACCATAGGCAGCTAAGACTTTAACCTTTGTAATCTTTACAAAGACCTTACTCTTTTCAGTTGCTGTATATGAAGTCGTTCCATCAAGAACACCACGATAATTCTTATACGCTTTTTGCCAACGAAGCTCAGACTCATGCCGTCCATTCTCCGCTTCTGTAAATTTGCCCTTAATATATCCTACAGTGTAAGGTATATCATCAGCATCTATGGTTCCAAACTCATCGCCTTCGACGTTTGTTTCATCAACCATAAAATATTAGCCCATATCACCTTGCTTAACACTCTTTTCAGCGATTTTCATGGTGTTATGAACTGAACCTTTACCAGAAGGAAAAGCTTGAGAACTTACAAATGGTTTCGGATTTCCCGTTGGTCCTACAATACGTGCATCCATTTTCTCACGATATAAACTAGCAGCGTTTACATCACTTACGTTGCCTTGTTTTGTGGCACCTTCAAAATCCGATTTACCGGGATAACGATATTTAGCTGGCATATTAATCTCCTTTAGCCTATATTAAAATATATTTTATTTTTAGACTTTCTTATAATTGAGTCTATTTTAATAACCAAACGTAGCATCTGTAAGCTCTGGTGGCCTATCATGCATATTTCTAAGTATAGCTGCGTGTGGCGTAGAAACTTGTCTAGTCATACACATGTAGCGTAATGCATCATATGCATGGTCTTCTGCTTTTGTATCAACATCTTCACTATTTGTTTTAGATAATGGTATTGTAGGAAGAGTACGAACAAGATTTGTACATGTGGAGAAAATTCGTAGTCGCGGTTCTCCATAATCATTCATAGCAAGTCTTCTATGTACTTCTATCTTACCAGACATTCTATTTGAATCGGATGGAATCCAGCGCACTCCTAAACGTATCATCGTTTCTGCAATAGACGGGCCTAATCCAGTACGATTCCAACAGGATTTATCAAGAACAGATATAGACATTCGCGTATCTTTTCGATCCATTTCACGAATTAATTGCGCTAATGCTTCTCCTGTGTATCCCTTAACATATAGTTCCCGATATATCCATAAATTCCCGTCCCAATCAATTGCGCCCCAAAGAATGCAGCTAGGAGAACTATATCCATAATCTCCCGCTCTTATCCTTGCCCAGCCTTCAGGAACTTCAAATGGTTCAACAACGTGTGTCTTTCTATTAAATTCACTAAATGCAGCGCCTTCCGCTACATCCCAATCGCCTTCTAGTAGTCTTCGACGCTCAACCTCTGGAAGAGAATACAGCATCGCTTCGTATTCACCCGTATTCATCAGATACGGATTATCCGTTAATCTTGCAGGAATAAACCTACGATGAAATAACGGTTCTCCTGCATCAACATGATTTGGGCCGTATACTAATGGTTTATCAGTATCAATATCTGTAGCCCAAAACGGATCATTTGGAGTATTAGGATCAATAAACATCTTCTTGATCCACCAACCACCGACACCGCCGGGATTAGCCGTAGCTCTCATATATGTATCTATAGAACTATCGGCTGTACGTAAACGTGAACGTAGGTAATTCCATACATAAGGAGAAGGGTAATGTCCTAATTCGTCAATACCTATCCACGTAAACGATTGTCCTTGATAGCGGTATACATCATCATCTTTATCAACGTAACTAAATAGGGCTGTAGCACCGCTAGGAAACTCCCATGTCTTAGTCGATTCTTTAAACTTAGCCTTCGGAAAAGCGTGTAGATATAGTTTTTTACTTTGATCGACAAGCTCTGTTAATTCTGCAAGTGTTCGCCGTAGTAACAATGCTCTGTGATTACGATTATTCGCATACCGAAGAAGATCGACAAGCATTGCATAGCTTTTTCCGCCACCAGCGGCACCACCATACAATACTTCTTTTTCAGGAGCCGCTAGAAAATCCGTTTGAGGCCCAGAATTAGGAGAGAAAACGAGTTCTTGGTTGTCTTCAAGAACCACTCCCAAGCTTTCATCGGAAGTGACACCACCCTTTTTAAGTAATTTAAGACGTTCTTCATTTTTTTTAATATTCTCTCTTTTTATTCTAATTTGTTTAGCTTGTCTCTCAAGCGTTTTTTTATTAGCAGTTATGCGCTTTTGTACTTTGCGCTTTTCCTGTTCCTTGCGAGATACATTATAATTACCCCGCTCTCCATCTTTTAATTTAGGTCGTGCCATTTAGAAACGTGCTTTACGTACACTTCCACCTTTAGCGTATTTCTTAACGTAGCCGCCTTTAGCTTTCCACGCTTTCTCAGAAGCATGTTTAGCTTTCAAAATATCTTCTACAAACTCATTAAAAGACTGCTCTTTCTTTTTATCTTTCTTTTTATCTTTCTTTTTATTTTTTGTTTTCTTACCTGAAATTGGATCTATTGATATTATTATTGTGGAGTCGGTCATCATACTTACCCTTCTATAGTTATATCCTTCATTGGTTGCTTTGCAGGAAGCAAAACGATGCCATGCATAACTTCTCCAGTATGCTCGACTTCTTGTCGTTTAGATACACCAATACGATCTAAAATATCGTTTGCTGCCTTCAGTCGTGTATCCATCTGTGATGAAGGTATAGAACCATCAGCGTCTAACGCTTCAGATATGCGATTAGCCGCTTTCATAGAAGAACTTACAAGATGGTTACGAGTATGATCTATAATCTCTTGTTTAAGTGAACGTACCAGCCATCCGCGAGAAGTAGATTTATATCCCGCCTCTATTACCGCTTTTGAAACATCCCCGCCATTTATAACTAGGTTATCTAAAAATACTTTTTGTTTATCCGTTAGTTCGCGTTTAGCTGGTACGTTCATAGTATATTCACTCATGTTTATAAATTAGATGGAGGATGGGTAATATCTTCACTAACAAAGGTTTTATCGTATGTGAGGAAGTGGATATTTTTCCAGCCTCTATTACTATTATAGGGGTAAAATCGCATTTTGTCAAGTGTTTTTTTAGAAAAAGAAAAAATAAAAAAAGTAAGAAATTAAGTTATTGAAAATATTAACTAATTTGGAACAATGTAAATTTTTTAATTTTCTAATATGAAAAAAAATTATATGCTATATCCTAAAAACTTACATTGCGCTATATTGCTTAATACTTTCAATGGGTTACATAACGTAAATTTGCTAATAGAAAAAAAATAAAAAAAAGACTTGACAAAATCGTATTTTACCTGTATAATAGTATATATACGGTAGAGCGGTATATGTGTAGACTTCAAAACGTTACGAGTTATGCCTCCGCCTACGTTAGAATAAAGAACAAGAATGTAGTTACGTTTTGCTACAGCGCAGATTTGAACGATATAGCGCATATTTCGTTTATTTTTCAGTGTTTTTTTGTTTATTTTTCTTTTATTTTTGTTAATAAGGTTTAAAAATACACATTTTCTGGCAGCATTGCATGTACGTATGCGCGGGGAGGGGGGTGGGCCTAGTGACCCCGTTAAGCCATTGAAATATATATCTTTTTTGCTGATTAGCGATTTTACATAATAACCGCCGATAATGTATATTATGACAAATTAATATTCGGCAGTTTTCAGCGTCTAAAATCAGTCTAATTTAGTGCAATATGCGCTATAGGGGATTGTATACATACCCACATGGCCACACGCACGCACGCACAATAATAATTAACAAGATTACTAGCACGTATACGCTTTAAAAATAGGAAACGGCGGGGGATATAATACACCACCCGCCGCTATAGTTTTAAAGTTTATAGAGTGTACGTAATACGTTATAGCGTTATTGCTATCTCCAACGATACGGAACTCTTACAGGATTCACTAATTGTCTTTTTGGTAATGTTGGCGTCAATTGCCTATCTTCAACGGTGGGCGTTGTCGGCCAGTCATCACTAGCGCGGCCATCGTCGTCTACCAGCAACCCGTCCGGTATTTGATCCACCGCACGTACAATTAGCGTTTCATATCGTTTAGCGTCTCGATTATGGCGCTCTCTTGTCATCTGGACGCCACACCGTGTATTGTCGAATATTGCCATGATTTAATCCTCTAGTATTCTGTTTTAGCGTAGGGCGGTTCATCGTTTAGCCATTGTTCAAATGTTTTAAACGGTGCGCCTATTCCATGTAGTTCGCCCATCATAAAACAATACAAGTTGTAAGCTTGTTCGTCTGTGCCATTTAGCGCAATTTCGCGCTTCTCTTCATTTGTCATATTATCAAAATCCATTGTTACATCCTTTTAAAAAGAAACGGCGCCGATGGAATTTCCCACCGACGCCGCTAGTTTAATCACGTAATGGATTTGAATGCAAACGAATATTTAGGCCGCTAAATCAACACCCGCCAAAGCGTAGCGTTGCGCGAACCACCGACGCGCATTTCCGGCATGTTTGTACCAATGCGTGGTGTATATGTAAGTGTTCCCCGCTTTATTGGTGCGGTACTGATTCGAGAACCACAATATAGAGCCGTCCGGTAATTTTACTTGTTCGGGGCGAGTGTATCCCGTAGCGCCGTTAGGGAGTTTATTGAATCTTGATATAATCATAACATCTCCTCAAAAGATTAGTGTTAGAACAATAATAACCGCCGTTATAAAGAATAACCTATACACAATCAATACTAAAGTTTCCATACTACGCCGCTACCAAAGAACGCGCCTCGTTTATGGCGTTAACTTTGTAGTCGTTAGCAACCCGCCCGTATAATGCGCGGTTCAGTTGCAAGTCTTCGGAACGTGAACGCCTAACGGGTGCGTGGTCTTCCATGAACGTAACCACGTTATAGGCGCCCCATAGTGTTTGTTGTGAACTACTTTTATTCCAGCCCGGGTTAACGTCAACGCTTGGCGCTTCTGCAATTTCGCCCGGTAATTCGTCAATAGATGAACCGCGCTTTAATGCGTCGATTATTTCTTGTTGACGCCGTATGGTGCTATCTTTTGTCGGTTTCTTGGCGGTAGCTGCTCGAATGGCTTGACCACGTGCCAAACCGATAGCGCGGCGTATGGTCGCGTGTTCGACTAGTTTGCCGCTTTCATCTTCGGATGGTTCCGCACCGTATACGCTTCTAAAATACTCTACTGTTTCTTGACCCGTTAAGCGCCGATTTGCCATCTTAACGGCTAATTCCTCAAACCTTACAGATTG